>JBCCBF010000150.1:0-6746 GCA_039814445.1 Pseudomonadota bacterium | reverse complement strand
GTGAGTTGACCCAATTAATCCGTGAAGAGACAAACAGAATCAAAGGCTTGATCGATCAAGTTGAGGTGTTCACCGAGGCTGGTCCCATATCGCCCGAACCGGTCAATATCCATGAGGTCTTACAACAAGTCCGCCGGTCGGCCCAGGCGGGCTTTTGTGCTGGGATCAGTATTGAAGAGCGCTATGACCCATCGCTACCCGATGTGAGCGGGAATCGTGAGCAATTGGTGCAGCTGTTTTTGAACTTGATTAAGAACGCGGCCGAGGCCGTGCCCGAACGCGGTGGTGAGATCGTTATGACCACCGCCTACAACCCATCGGTGCGGGTCACTTTGGCGGGGCAGGAAAGCCGCGTGCATTTGCCCTTACAAATCACGGTGCAGGATAATGGCAATGGCATCCCCGATAATCTGCGGCCGCATTTGTTTGATCCTTTTGTGACCACCAAAAGTGGCGGGACAGGACTTGGTTTAGCGCTGGTGGCCAAGCTTGTGGAAGATCACGGCGGTATCATCACAGTGGACACCGAACCAGGGCGCACCTGTTTCCGTGTGTCCCTGCCAATCTGGCGAGGTCAGTGATGGGTGACCCAACCATCCTGGTCGCGGATGACGACCGATCCATCCGTACCGTTCTCACCCAGGCGCTGGCCCGTGAGGGCTATGATGTACGCACCACTGGCAATGCATCGACCCTATGGCGCTGGGTGTCTGACGGGGAAGGGGATCTGGTGATCACTGATGTGGTGATGCCTGATGAGAATGGCCTGGATTTACTGCCCCGCCTGCGGCGCTTGCGCCCGGAATTACAAGTGGTGGTGATGAGCGCCCAAAACACGTTGATGACAGCCGTGAAGGCAGCCGAGCGCGGGGCGTTTGAATATCTGCCCAAGCCGTTTGATCTGAGCGAATTGATCCAGGTGGTCGAGCGCGCCTTAAAAGCCGGACCGAAAACCAAAGAAGACACCAGCAGTCCTGCGGGTGGCGAGCGGTTGCCACTGATTGGCCGATCGCCGGCCATGCAGAATATCTACCGAATCATGGCGCGGTTAATGAACACCGATCTCACCGTGCTGATCACTGGCGAAAGCGGGACGGGCAAGGAGCTGGTGGCCAAAGCCCTGCATGAGCTAGGCCAACGCAAACGCGGGCCCTTTGTGGCTGTGAATATGGCCGCCATCCCACGGGATTTGATCGAGAGCGAGCTTTTTGGTCATGAGAAAGGCGCATTTACCGGCGCTCTGAACCGTTCCACCGGTCGGTTTGAACAAGCCCAAGGCGGGACTTTATTCCTGGATGAGATTGGCGATATGCCGCCCGAGGCTCAAACCCGGTTGTTGCGCGTGCTGCAAGAGGGTGAATTCACCACGGTGGGTGGGCGCACCGCCATGGCCGCCGATGTGCGCATTATCGCGGCAACCCACCGGGACTTACGGACATTGATCCGCCAGGGACTATTCCGTGAAGACCTCTATTATCGGTTGAATGTGGTGCCCATGCGTTTGCCTGCTTTGCGCGAACGAACCAGCGATATTCCTGATTTGGTCAATCACTTCCTGGTTCAAGGCGATGGCACGGAAAGCCTGAAAGGCCCCCAGCGTTTGACCCAAGCAGCGATGCAACGCCTGCAAAACCATAATTGGCCTGGCAACGTGCGTGAGCTTGAGAATTTAGTGCTACGCCTAACCGCGCTTTACGCTGACCAGGAAATCGACGCCGATGTGATCGAGACAGAGCTTAGCGACCTGGACCAAGATGGCGATGCCCCGGCGATGATCAATAATGATGAAAGCCTATCTGAGGCGGTCGCACGGCATATCGGCACCTATTTCGCCGCCCACAATGGAAGCCTGCCCGCGGCAGGGCTCTATGACCGGATTTTACAAGAGGTCGAACGGCCGTTGATCTTGCAGTGCCTGGAAGCTACCCGGGGCAATCAGATTAAAGCCGCCGAATTGTTGGGGCTGAACCGCAATACCTTGCGTAAGAAGATCCGCAATTTGGACATCCCGGTTGTCCGCGGGGTAAAATAGGATCAAACAAGCCCCCTATGGCGCAACCGAGTAAAAGCACACTCGATGACTGATCGAACACAGGCCACGCCGTCACTTTGGCGCCTCGCATTAGGCTGGGGCGGTCGTGTGTTATGGGCAAACAAATTTGCCCTTATCCTGGCCTTGGCCGGGCTTGCCTCATTGATCGCCACCTTCTTTACCGTCACCAGGCGCGGTGATGTGCTGGCGGATCCCGAGAATGTGCTCTGGCTGCTGATCATCAATCTGGTGCTGTTCGCCACTTTGGCTCTGGTGTTCCTCTACCGGCTTGTTCAGGTTTGGCAACGGCGGCGGCGCGGCTTGGCGGGATCGCGGCTGCACATGCGGCTGGTGATCTTTTTCTCTGTCTTGGTGACCATACCATCGCTGTTGGTGGCAGGCTTCGCCGCGGTGTTCTTTTACTACGGTGTACAGGATTGGTTTAGTGACCGGGTGCGGACTGCGGTCGAAGAAAGCCTGTCGGTGGCCGAAGCCTATCTGGTGGAGCATCAACAAGTCATTCGCGCTGATGCCCTGGCCATGGCGACGGATTTGAACCGGCAATCCCCCCGTTTGATGGGCCAGGCTGGTTTGCTGACCCAGGCCGTACAAACCCAAACCATCATCCGTAACCTGACCGAAGCGGTGGTGTTCGATAGCCGCGGCCAAGTCTTGGCAAAATCGGGCCTGACCTTTGCCATGGAGTTCGAGACCGTGCCTGATGAGGCCTTGGCTCGGGCGCGGGCGGGTGAGGTGCCGGTTTTGACCTCTGAAAGCGATGACCGGGTCCGGGCTTTGGTGCGCTTAGATCAGTTTGTCGATGCCTATTTATTCGTCGGCCGGTTTGTCGACCCAGCGGTGCTCAATCATATGGCCACGGCGCGGGATGCCACGGCAGGTTACCGGGCCTTGGAAGAACGCCGGGGCAATCTGATCGCTGTGATGACCTTGATCTTCATGGGAGCGGCGCTCTTGCTGCTTTGGGTTGCGATCGGTCTGGCGCTTAAATTTGCCAGCTGGATTGCCATGCCGATTAGCCAGCTGATCCAGGCGTCTGAGCGTGTATCGGGCGGTGATTATGGGGTGAGAGTGGCTGAAACCGCCCACATGGACGAATTCAGCAGCCTATCGCAAACCTTCAACCGCATGACATCGCAACTGGAAGAACAACGCGATGAGTTAATCATCGCAAACCGGCAAGTGGATCGCCGGCGGCGGTTTACGGAGGCCGTGTTATCGGGTGTCTCGGCCGGTGTGGTGTCCGTGGATGCCGAGGCTAATATCCAATTGGCCAATAAGCGCGCGTCTGAATTCTTTGCCGGCATGGGCAAACCGCTGGTGATGGGGGAGAGCCTGATCACCAGCCTGCCAGAGCTGAACACCATGTTGACCCGCTGCCGTCACCGACCCCAGCGCGATGTGGAAGAGCAGCTGGATATCACCCACCCCAACGGGGCGGTCTCTACCTTGCTGGTCCATATCACCGCCGAACAGGCCGATGATGACAGTGCTGGGTTTATTGTCACCTTTGATGACATCAGTGACTTGGTATCCGCCCAGCGTAAGGCCGCCTGGTCGGATGTGGCCCGACGCATTGCCCATGAGATTAAGAACCCGTTGACCCCCATCCAATTGGCGGCTGAGCGGTTGCGGCGGCGCTATGGCGAGTTGATCCCAGCCAATGATCAAGCCTTTGACACCTGCATTGATACGATCATTCGCCAGGTGGGGGATATTGGCGGCATGGTGGATGAGTTTTCCTCCTTTGCCCGTATGCCAACACCGAAAATGGGCCGTCATGACCTGGTCGATGTGGTGCGTCAGGCGGTGTTTTTACAGCAGCAAGCGACCTCAAATATCCGAATCCAACTGGTAGAATCACCCACGCGAATCGAGATCGTCTTCGATCGCACCCAAATTACCCAAGCCATTACCAATGTTTTGAAAAATGCTGTGGAATCAGTTTCTCAGGCCATGCTTGGAGTCGACGAGTCGGGTTTCAAAAACATTGAAAGGAACGTGATTCAGATTGAAATCCAGGAAGATAAAGACAGCTGCATGCTGCATATTCGGGACTTCGGACTCGGGCTGCCCGATTTGGGCCGTGAGCGTTTGACCGAGCCATATGTCACCCAGCGGGAAGGTGGCACGGGTCTGGGTCTGGCCATCGTCAAAAAGATTATGGAAGATCACCTCGGCACATTAAGACTTGCCGACAACACCCCGTGTGGCGCATATGTAACACTGGTGTTGTCGAAAAGCCTCAGTGAGTCGCTCGATGGTCCTGAAACCGGAACCATGCGGGCCGGACAGAATTTATAACCAATAGCCGCCTTCGGATGCTGGCTGTTGGGGCAGCCCCGGGAACGAAAGCAGCTATGGCGCACGATATACTTATTGTTGATGACGAAGCCGATATCCGCTCCATGATTGCGGATATCCTCGAAGATGATGGATATGAAGTCCGGCAGGCCGCCGATGCGGATCAGGCCCTGGACGCTGTTAAATCACGACAGCCAAGCCTGGTGATTTTAGATATTTGGCTCGAAGGCAGCCGCATGGATGGCTTGGGGATTCTAGAAATCCTGCGCCACGAGCACCCCACCTTGCCCATTCTGATGATCTCCGGTCATGGCACCGTTGAGACCGCTGTGGCTGCGATTAAGAAGGGCGCCTACGACTTTATTGAAAAGCCATTTAAGACCGATCGCTTGCTGTTAACCGTCGAGCGGGCCGTGGAAGCGGCGAAACTGCGCCGGGAAAACCGCGATCTCCGCGTGCGCGCCAATGCGGTTACCGACCTGATCGGTAAGTCATCGCAAGTCAATCATCTGCGCGCTGCCATTGAGCGGGTCGCCCCGACCAATAGCCGGGTGCTCATCAGCGGCGCACCGGGCAGCGGTAAAGAAGTGGTCGCCCGTGTTCTCCATGAACAATCACGTCGCAAGGACGGCCCATTTGTGGTGCTGAACTGCGCCATTATGCGTCCTGAGCATTTTGAAATTGAGCTTTTTGGCGCCGAACAGATCGCCGAGGGCCAACCCCATAAAATTGGTCTGCTAGAACAAGCCCATGGCGGTACTTTGCTGCTGGATGAGATCGCTGATTTGCCCTTGGAGACCCAGGGCAAGATCGTGCGCGTGTTGCAAGAACAGACATTCCACCGGGTCGGTGGCACCAGTAAGATTAAGGTGGATGTCCGGGTCATTGCCTCGAGCAACCGGGATCTCCAAGAAGAGATGCAAAACGGTCAGATGCGCCAAGATCTCTATTACCGCTTAAACGTGGTGCCCTTGGAAGTACCCGCCCTTAAGGAACGCCGGGACGATATCCCGGTCTTGCTCCGTCACTTCATGAACGTAGCATCAGAGACCAGTGGCATGGCGCCGCGTCAAATCGGTGATGATGCCATGGCCGCACTGCAAGCCTATGAATGGCCCGGCAATGTGCGCCAGCTGCGCAATGTGATTGATTGGCTGTTGATTATGTCCAGCGAGGACACCATCCGCGCCGATATGCTGCCGGGTGAGATTGGTTCAAGCGCGCCAGATGTGGTGAAATGGGAGCGCGGGGCCGAAATTATGAGCCTACCGCTGCGCGAAGCCCGCGAAGTGTTTGAGCGGGAATATTTGATGGCCCAGGTAAACCGTTTTGGCGGCAACATTTCTCGTACCGCCTCTTATGTGGGCATGGAGCGCTCAGCCTTGCACCGTAAGCTGAAATCCTTGGGTGTTCAGAACAGCGATCGCCTGCGTGCTAAGGCTGCGGGCGGCATGACGGGATCAGCCACCGGCGCTGGCGATACCGATGGTATGCAAGCACCACCGACGGTGAATTAAGGTCAAAACGACCTGTCCATCACCAAGAATAATCTATCCCCTTGTAACCGGATCGATTTCTCGGTTTTCTTACGGTGGTTTTCCGCACCGGCCTGTTGGATAAGGCCGGTGCGTTTCTGGCACCGGACATTGTTTCGATGAAAGTTATCATCTGTGGCGCCGGTCAGGTGGGGGCGAATATCGCTACTTACCTGGCGGCTGAAGGCAACGAAGTCACTATCATTGATAGTGAACCAAGCGTGGTGGCTGAGATTAGCCACACCCTTGATGCGAAAGCGATCCAAGGCTTGGCGTCCCAGCCCGGTGTGTTGGAACGGGCCGGCGCGCCAGAAGCTGATATGCTGATTGCGGTGACCCATGCTGATGAGGTGAATATGGTCGCCTGTCAGGTGGCCCATTCCCTGTTTAACGTCACCACCAAAATCGCTCGGGTGAGGGCCCAAGATTACCTGAAGCCCATTTGGGCTGATCTCTTCTCCCGCGATCACATGCCGATTGACGTGATTATCTCACCGGAGATTGAGGTGGCAAAGGCCATTTCACGACGGCTTCAGGTGCCCGGTGCCTTCAACATGATCCCCATGGCCGATGGTAAGGTCCGGCTCATCGGCGTGTTGTGCGAAGAGAATTGCCCGATCGTTAACACCCCGCTGCGCCAATTAACGGATCTGTTTCCTGATCTTTCGACCAAGATTGTCACGATCTCGCGTGATGATCGCTATTTCATCCCGACCAGTGACGATCAGCTGTTGGTGGGGGATCAGGTAGGACCTCGAATAATCCGACTTCGAAGTGCTTGGTTCCTTATCGGATTTATGATTGTTTGGTGCCTGTTGATGGGTTTAATCGGGATTTGGTTGTTAGGAGTACGCTTG
>JBCCBF010000067.1:0-10374 GCA_039814445.1 Pseudomonadota bacterium | reverse complement strand
CATCCACCCACGGTTGATATCACACCATTACCACCCTGATTTTTCCTGCGACGACTGAAACCGCGTTGGCTTATGAGAGCGCCGCCACACGACGGGGGGAGGCCACAGTGGCGGCTGGTATTACCCGCGATGGCGCGCGTAAGGCCCGTTTCCGGGAATGGGTTGATCTACCGGCGATTTACGATGATGACTTTGCCGACCACTTCACCGGCTCTTAAAAGCCCATGATGTGCAGCGACTATTCTGCCCGGTTGGCGTGGTCTATGTGTTCTTACTCGACTTTCTGCAGCGTCATGATCTGGCCCTTGATTGGGTGAATGATATGCCATTGGCGGCCGAGGCCGATCATTATGTGATGATGGAGCAAGAGGCCGCACCTTACATGCCGTTGATCGCGGCGGTGGCGGATCGTGCAACGCCGGTTAGTCAGGATTTCTTCACCGCTCTGTTGCAGGGGGCTTATCGTATTCACGGGCAAACGGGGGGCGATAAAATCGCCACCTTCGCGGGTATTTTTGCCTCAGCCCCGCGCGGAGATGTGGTTGAGATAGGGGTCTTGGCCGGACGCTCGGCCTACGGTCTGGCAGTGTTGGGCGCGCATTATGAGATGCCGGCCATGGTGGTGATCGATCCCTGGACCTTTGAGGATTTGCGCCACGAAACCTCGGCCGAATTGGTTTTTCGGTTTCCTTACGTGGATTTCGATAAATTTCGTCGGGGCTTCATCATGAATTTGCGCCATGTGATGCGGCCGCCCTTGGCGATGCTACACACCACCTCCCATGATGCCTATGACACCTATCGCCAAGCGCCCATCACGATCAGCAGTGAAGCGTTTGGCTCTGCAAACCTGACGGGTAAAATCGGGGTCATTCATATCGACGGCAATCACGATGAAGCGGCCGTGGTCCAGGATTGTGAGCAATGGTTACCCCATGTGCTTGCCGATGGTTGGGTTATTCTCGATGATTACATCTGGGCCCATGGTGATGGTCCGCAACTGGCCGGCGATCGACTTTTGGCCCGCTACCCCGATCATATCAAGCGGGTATTTGTGATCGAGAAGGGGCTATTTATCCAACTCTCAAAACCCCTGCCACGCCCGTTAAACTTGCGCGCTGATTAAAGCCCCTCAACGATCCGCCAGCAGGTCGCTTACGGTCTCGCATACCCGGTCGACTTGCTCGGTGGTCATGTCGACGGAGAAAGGCAGGCCAATGGTTGAGGTGGCGAGCGCTTTGGTGGCAGGCAGGGGGTCACGCGGTACGCTCATATAGCCAGGATGGGCATGACAGCCACTACGCCACCACCGGCGGGTATCAATAGCGTGGCGGTCCATTTGATCAGCCAAGCGATGGCAATCAATGGTGGTGCGAACACAGCAGTAAGACGACACCCAGCCGGTGCCATAAGTGGGGTGAATGGTGACCCCTTCAATGTCTTGTAGCCGGGTCTTGTATTGTTGCGTGATCCGCTCCCAGCGGTCGCGTTTTTGTGGCCATTCCTGGATACAGGCCAGGCCCACCGCGGCTGAATACTCACTGATTTTGGCATTCCAGCCCTGCATCTGGGCGACAGAAATACTGTAAAATCCAAAGTTGCCAATCTGTCGTGCGCGCTGCATCAGATCACTATCGGTACAGACGATAAAGCCGCCCTCCCCGATGCCAAGGGTTTTGGTGGCATGTAGGCTTACCGCCATGGGGGTCGGGCCCGCAGCCATGGCGGGGGCCGAGGCAATGGCATCAATCGCGGCCGCCGCATCGATCACCACGGGAATGCCGGTTTTTTCGGTAAAATGATCCCAGCTAGCGCGGTCTACGGGGGCACCAAAGGGGGCCACCACCACCACGGCCCCGACACTGTCCAGATCATCGCGGGCCAATAAAGTATCGGGGTCCAAGGCCCAGGTTTTGCTGTCCACATCAACGAAATGCGGTTCCAGCCCGGCGGTTAGCACGGCGGCGGCGGTGCCAATGAACGTCCAGCTGGGCAATAAGCATCGCGCTCCCGGCAAGGCGCCCGCTGCGCGCAACGCCACCGCAATGGCCAGGGTCCCATTGCTCATGCAGGCGACGGCATGGGGGAGCACGTCCATAGTCTGTGCAAGCCCAGCCTCAAAATTGGTGATCATCGGCCCGTGATTGGCGTACCAGCGGCTATCGTCGATCTCTTTGAGAAACGGCACGATCGCATCATGGGGTGGTAATAGGGGTTTGAGTACCGGGATGCGTTCTTGGTCAAGCATAGTCATCCTGCCTTATTCTGACGGACCGTCTCGGGAGTTGGCCGTTACCGGCTCAACGCGGTCATGGATATCGTATCACGCAAATGATTAGCAGATATCGTACCACTCAGACGCTATGCTTGAAATATAGGCGGGTGTTTGGCGCTCATTCTGGTGTGTCGCCCTGTCGATTACCCCCAGGGTCCTGACGTTTGGTCCCTGTTCTTCTGGGTAAGCTGCGATTGGCCACCGGTTGGGGCCCGGCTGCGTTGTCTTGGGGGTGATGCTGGGGGCGATGCCAGGGATGATGCCGGGGGTTGGTGATCGTTCTCCAACGTCATGAGGCGACGGATTCGTTCTTCTGTTTTCGGGTGGGTGGAAAACAGCCCGTCAACGGCATGCATATGTAACGGGTTGATGATGAACATATGGGCGGTTGCCGGGTTTGCCTCGGCCCGTGGGTAATCAACGGTACTGGCGGCCCCTTGGATCCGTTGCAGGGCTGAGGCCAGCCAGCGCGATTCGCCACAGATCTCGGCCCCCACCCGATCCGCTTCATATTCACGCGACCGGCTGATGGCCATTTGCACGATCATGGCCGCAATCGGCGCCAGCAGCGATATGGCAATAACCCCAATGGGACCCAAGGGGCTATTCCGATCCCGCCCGCCGAAAAACAAGGCGAAATTGGCGATCATGGAAATCGCCCCGGCAATGGTGGCGGTCACGGTCATGATCAGGGTATCCCGGTTTGCCACATGGGCCAGTTCATGAGCCATAACGCCGGCGATTTCTTCACGGCTTAATTGACGCAACAGCCCCGTGGTCGCCGCCACCGCAGCATGCTCCGGGTTTCGGCCCGTGGCAAAGGCATTGGGCTGGGGATTGTCAATGATGTAGACCTTTGGCATTGGCAGGTCACCCCGTGCCGCCAGGTCCTGGACCATGTGGTAAAGATCGGGCGCGCTGTTGGCATCGACCTCGCGCGCGTTGTACATGCGCAAGACCACCTTGTCTGAGTTCCAATAGGCAAACAGGTTCATCGCGATGGCGACGCCGAAGGCGACCACCATGCCGCCTTGGCCGCCGAGCATAAACCCGATGGCTAAGAATAAACCGGTCATGGCGGCCAGTAATAAGGCTGTCTTTGCGTAGCCCATCGACGGGGTTTCCCTTGTTAAAAGACAATGCTTGTCGTGTCTGGTGGTTAGATGGGCAAGGCCTTGCAGGCGATCAAGTCTGCGGTTGACCGTTTGTCAGGGATCATCTGTCACGGAGCAGTCGTTACAAAGCAGGGGGGTGACACCCAGCGGCAATCGACCCATATCTAATCTCATGAGACGTTTACCAAACACCGTCACCGTGATGGATAGTATGACTGACAACACTGACCCCAACCAGACCACAAGCGAAACCAAAGACGCGGTGGCAGATACGAAGAAACCAGCAACAAAGGCTAAAAAGCCAAAGGAAATCGGCGGGCCACCGGGCCCTGAGCCGACCCGCTACGGCGATTGGGAAAGCAAAGGCCGCTGTACGGATTTTTGAGGCTGATTAAACCTTCAGGCGGCCGATATAGTTTTCGGTCACTTGGCGCAGTTCTTCGGCCTGGGTTGAGAGCATGGTGGCTGATTGCTGTAGCTCATGGGCCGAAGCGCTGGTATTGGCCATGGAATTATCAGCTGAGCCTAGATTTTCCGAAACGCTGCGCATGTTATCGGATGAATAGCTGACAGAACGGGCAATCTCGCTGGTGGCGGCTGATTGCTGTTCCACCGCGGCGGCGATGGAGGTGGCAATTTGGTCGATCTCTTCAATCCGCCGGTCAATCTCAGAGATCGCTGTGACGGTCTCGTCGGTCGCTCTTAAAATCGCATCCACTTGGGTTTGGATGTCTTCAGTTGCCTGGGCGGTCTGATTGGCGAGGTCTTTGACCTCTGCGGCCACCACGGCAAAGCCGCGACCGGCATCACCAGCCCTCGCGGCCTCGATCATGGCATTAAGCGCCAGCAAATTGGTTTGCCCGGCAATCTCGTTAATCAGTTTGACAACCGCATCAATCTTGCCGGTCGCGTCCGTCAGGCGCCCGACAACTTTGCGGGTTTTGTTGGCTTGCTCCACCGCCCCGGCGACCAGGCTGGTGGAGGTATGGAATTGCTCGCTCATCGATTTAATCGACGCTGTCAATTGTTCAGCGGCGATGGCGGCTGATTGCGCGTTGGCATGGGCATCTTGGGCTGAGCTGCTGGCATCGGTGCTTTGGCTTTTTGCCTGGCTTGCATCGCTCGCTAGGCCCTCAGCCGTGCTTTGCAGGAAATTCGCAGAATCCGCCACGGCGTTCACAATGCGGCTGATATTGCTTTCGAATTCATGGGTGCGTTGCACATTGGCGGTGATCATCGCCCAAGTCATCAGCAGCGCTTCGATATCGCCGGTGTCACCACGGATTGCTGACAGACGTAGACCCAGCCATTCATCGGCCACATTAGATCGGTCAGACAAGGGCAAATACCCGGGCTCTGAAAGCCGGCCCATATGCTGTTCAATATGGGGGTACAGCACCGCCACGCTTTGCCCAACAATGCTGGTGCCTTGAGGCAGGAGACGGCCCGAAAACCCGTCTATAGTGTTTTGTGCCTGCTGATTGACATAGGAGACCGTCATCGTGGCGCGGTCAATGAGCGCCACATTACTAGGTAGCTGCTCCAACGCCTGGTAGCGGATATCAAAAGCGCCATTCGCCGTACTGGCCAATGGTTTGTTCTCACCGCTTTTGCGAAGACCGCCTAAAATACCGCTCATAACCTTCGGTTTTATCCATCGAGATGGGCTGTGCGCTGGGTTGCTATTGGTTTCGTTGGCACCAATCCCACATGTTCATGTCACACGATAACAGGCCTTAGCCATTCACGGGAGTTTGCCGTGGTTTGTGCCCCCATTGCTGGGTGCTGACTGTTGCGGTGCTGCACTCGCTGGTACCGCCATAAAGAAACGTGTCGGCACCCCAATAGCAATCAGGTTTTCAATGGTCGCGTCATCGACCACCAGGTCTTTGCGCTTGCCATGAAAGGCCACGTGCTCGGCCAGCTGATCGAAATCATGGAGACCGCTATCGATGTTGATCGTGCGGCCCTTGGCACGCCATAGGGTAAGCTGTAGCCAGCCATCGCTTCGATCCCGCCGGGTCGAAAAATAGCGCGCCTGATAGCGGGTGAGGTCATCCCAAGCCAGGTGTTCTGAGGTCCACCCCTTGATGATGAGGGCGTCACCGGTGGCGGTGATGGTTGTTTTCAAACGCATGACATTGCGCAGGGCAAACCAGCCAAACAGCCCGCCAAGCGCCCCCAAAAGCAACTGCATGGCCACATGCAGCTCTAGGGTGAATAAGGGCGTGATCACGATCACGGCCCCCAAGCTGCCGCGCAAGACATCGCCAAGAACCCCAACCCGTTCATAGGGCAAATGGTGCACGGGTGCTGGGCCCTCTGATCGTACCGCTGATGGGGTCTCAGAAGTCGCTACTGACGGGTCCTTTAACTGGCCATTTGGTTGGGCGGGCGACCCTGTCGCCACTGGCCCCGGGCTTTCCGGTGGCGGTGTCTCAGGCGCGTTGGGTGGCATGGGACAGGCTACCACGCATAGCCCGAGCGATCTTCGCTCAAGGAGATATTGATGCGATCGATGGCGATGCCCGCATTGGCGGTTACGCGCATCAAATGGCAACAGCCATCGCCGAGCTTTTCCGGCGGGTCTTGGGTCATATCCCAGCCTGTGGCCAGGCTGTAAAACGCCCGAATAATGCCTTTGTGACAGACCACAATGCTGTTGGTCCCTTGGGCGTGTAAATCGCGCAAGAAATCGCGCAAGCGCTCTTGGACAATGCGTGGGCTTTCACCATTGGGTGGGTGGAAGTCGAGCCCGGATGCTTCCATCTTGGCCATGCGTTCGGGATAGGTCGCACGGATATCAGCCAGTTTCCAACCATCCCAATCGCCCCAGCTTGTCTCGGCCAAGCGGGCATCGGTTTGTAAATTGACGGCCCCCAACCGGTTGGCGGTTTCTTGGGCGCGGATTAGAGGGCTGGCGATCCATTTGAAATCAGAGACCTGTTCGGGCAACCGCCATTGGCGTACTAAAGCACGGCCAGCATCGGATAGGGGCACATCGGTCTGGCCTTGCACCCGGCCTGCCTTGTTCCAGGTGGTCGGACCGTGACGGCAGAGCAGCATAGAAACGGCGTCGGTTTGGTGGCTCATAATATTCTCAATAATGACGGCGTGGGTTATGGTGGTATGCCCTTGATGGTTGGGCGGTGGTAACGTGATAGTAAAGGCCGTTAACTTTCCACGTCGATAAGCACCGGGCAATGGTCCGAGGGCTTAGGCTCCCACCCGCGTGCTGGTTTCAAAACCTCAGCATTGGTCACTTTGTCCCCCATGGGCTGGGTCACCCAGATATGATCCAAACGGCGGCCACGGTTCGAGGCGGCCCAATCCCGTGACCGATAGCTCCACCAGGAAAATAAGACTTCTTCTGGGGGGATCATCTGGCGCACAGCGTCTTGCCAGTTAAAGGCAGCCTGCATGTTATCCAGATGCTCGACCTCAATCGGCGTGTGGCTGACGACTTTTAAGAGTTGTTTATGGGACCAAACATCGGTTTCTAACGGGGCGATGTTGAAATCACCCACGGCGACGATGTCATTGCTGCTTTTCCGATGACGGGGAAACCAGTCGGCCAGTGAATTAACGAAGTCTAGCTTATGGCCGAACTTCTCATTCACCTCGCGGTCTGGTTCGTCACCACCGGCCGGGATGTAAATCGAATGCACTTCGGGACCATCGGCTAGGGTGGCGGCGATATGGCGGCAATCTTCTTTGCCACAATGATTAATAATCTCGGGATCCTGTAGCGGCCGGTTGGCGATGATCGCCACACCATTATACCCCTTCATGCCCGCCTTATGGATATGGCCGTACCCAGCGGCTTCAAACGCCGCGGTGGGGAATAGGCCGTCAGGGCTTTTGGTTTCTTGTAAGCACAAGGCGTCGGGTTTGTACTCATCCAAAAAGCGCAGCACCATATCGATGCGCAAGCGAACGGAGTTGATATTCCAAGTGGCAATCCGAATAGAGGACATAAGCGGTCTGTGGCGGTCTGTGATGGTGAGCGGGGTTCTAGCGTGCGAGCCCTTAGGCTTAATGCCGGCAAGGGCCAATGGTCAATTCAATCGGCGGCAAGCCATCCACAGATGCTGTAATCCGCTGGCCAACACTCACCGGGCCCACCCCGTCCGGGGTGCCGGTAAAGATCAGATCCCCCGGCATCAATTCCACATATTCTGAGAGGCTCGTGATGATGGCGGGGATATCCCAGATCATCTGTGCGATATTGGCATGCTGGCGTAGGGCACCATCGATGCTGAGCTTGATCATACCTTCCACATAATCTTGGCCTTGATGGGGTTTGATCGGCCCCAGGATGGCGGATTGGTCAAACCCTTTGGCCATGTCCCAGGGTTGTCCCGCTTCGGCTGCTGCCCGTTGCAAATCACGCCGGGTGAAATCGATGCCCACGGCATACCCAAAAACCGTGGTCAGGGCCTGATCTTTTGGGATGTTGCGGCCGCCGCTTGCGAGCGCGATGACCAATTCCACCTCATGGTGATAATCAAGGGTGCGTGGGGGGTAGGCCGCCACGCTGCCGCCACTGTCATCCACGGGCACTAAGGCGTCGGCGGGCTTGGAGAAGAATACCGGCGGTGTATCACTGGGGTCGCCGCCCATCTCCCGCACATGATCGGCATAATTGCGACCGACACAGAAAATGCGGCGCACGGGAAACGTGCTCTCATGATCGATAACAGGCGCGCTGGGCTGGGGCGGCGCAGGAATAATATGGGTTTGGGTCATGATATGGCTTTGTCTGGCGCGTAATGAGGCGGCAGGCCACTCTGCCCGCGGGGTTCAAGTGGGGTCAAGCACTGGCTGCTAAACCCGCCGGCGCCAATTTCTGATGCTGGTGGGTTAAGCAGGCTTCGCGGAACGCCCGAAAGATGGCCTGGGAGGTTTCGCTGTTGGATACATCCCATTCCGGATGCCATTGGATGCCCAAGGCAAAGGCTTTCGCTTTTTTGACGCTGACCGCTTCGATGGTGCCATCGGGGGCGGTGCTCTCTTCTCGTAGCCCTGGGGCAAGGCGGTCGATGGCCTGTTCGTGGTAAGAGTTAACAAGGCTTTCATCGCAATCCATCAACTGCATGAAAAAGCCGTCGGACCGGTGGTGCACCATATGGGCGGGGCCAAATTGCTCGGTGATTGGCTTGGCCGGGTCAGGGCGATGATCAAAATGGCCCGGCATGTCTTGTACATGCTGGTTTAAGCTCCCACCCAGCGCCACGTTCAATTCCTGATGGCCACGGCAAATCGCCAACAACGGCACGCCCTGTTCCAAGGCCCGGCGGATTAATGGCAAGGTATAGCCATCGCGTGCCGGGTCATGGAGTGTGCCATCCACACTGCTCACGCCTTTGTAATGATGTGGTTCCACATTGGACGGGCTGCCGGTTACCAGGATGCCATCCACCGTATCCAACCAGGCATCGATCACCCGGTCCATGACAGCCGCATCACCATGGCCCGCTAGCAATAACGGCGCCGCCCCAAGGGTGTCGAACACCGTGTTGATGTAAGGCGTCTTGGTGTACCAGAAGGGCAAATCCTTATCGGCATTTTCTGGTGGCTTATGGCAGCCGGTGATCCCGATGATCGGCGTGCCGGTGTCATGATCGATAGCAGATGGCGAAGCGGCCATGGTGTCGCAGTCCTTCACACAATTGTGGGGCGCTCTTGGCGTTAGGGTCTGATCATTCCATACTGTCACCCATGGATCAAAACACATTGTTTTTGCTGGTGAAGATTATCGGTGTGAGTAGCTGGCTTGCGTTGTTGTTTACGCTTGAGCGTTGGCGACCGCGGGCGCTCGATACCCTGCGCCAGAGCCCACCGCCTGACGAAGGCGTGTTCGGGTGGCGTCGCCTGCTGCGCAATGGTTTGCTTTGGGTGGGTAATATGGCGATTTCGCCGCTCATCATTCTGCCAATCACGGCCCTGGCGGCTGCCTATTCCCCCATCGTGCGGCCAGAATTTCTGACCGGCTGGGGTGGGGTGGTCATTGATATTTTGATCCTGGATTTGGCGATTTATTGGTGGCACCGGCTAAACCACGAGATCCCCTTCCTATGGCGCTTTCACGAAGTGCACCATTTGGATGAGCGGCTTGATACCACCAGCGCGGTTCGCTTTCATTTTGGCGAAGTGATCATGTCTGCTTTTGCCCGCGCCATTCCGATTTTGGCCCTAGGGATACCGCTGACCACCGTGGTGTTGTTTGAGCTTCTGGTACTTGTCTCAGCGATCTTTCAGCATTCGAATATTTCCTTGCCCACAAAGGTAGAACGAGCGTTATCCAAAGTCCTGATAACCCCTTCTATCCACTGGGTTCACCACCACGCGGTGCGCGCTGATACGGACAGTAATTACGGGACCATCTTATCGATCTGGGACCCACTTTTTGGCAGCCGGTCAAAGACCGAGCGCACCCCGGAGATGCCGATCGGGGTCCAGGGCTTGAAAGACGTACCGCTAACACAATTATTGTGGCGACCGTTTCGCCGGTAAAACGTCATGGGGCATGACGAAAAAAATGCTTGCTGGAAAGTCGCTTAACCATCATACACGGCGTCTCATTTCAATCGCATCGATGCCTCGATGCGGGTCTACTGGTTGGGGAGAACCGAGATGGCAAAACAAGCCGGTCTCTTCCGATTGGGGATCGACTTGGCGGATGATCAGCCAAGCAGCGCCCATGGGGAAGTGTCAGACAATCTAGCGCTACGAGCGCGTGACGAGCATGAACCGTTACACGGGGATAATGTGGTGCCGATCCCATCCAGCCCCGCCCTTGATCTCGTTCATGATCTGGCCGTTGAAAACCATGATCATTGGTCTGAAAGTGATCACGATAACGATCACTTCATCACCCGTAATGGTAAGGTTTATGCGGGCGAGCACCTGATCATTGATCTGTGGGGCGCAAGCAAGCTGGATGATATTGCCCATATTGAACAAGCGCTGACCATGGCGGTG
>JBCCBF010000300.1:0-3568 GCA_039814445.1 Pseudomonadota bacterium | reverse complement strand
TGGCCAGGGGCATTTGAACGCTTGCAAGAACGCCAACGTGCCGCTATCGGAGAAGCCGCGCTGGCCCCTTGGTGGAATTGGTAGACGCAGGGGATTCAAAATCCCCCGCCTTCGGGCGTCCCGGTTCAAGTCCGGGAGGGGGCCACCAGAGCGCATTTGCAGAGCAAATGCGCGGAATGAGCGGCAGGCTTTCGCGAAGCGAACGCCGGTAGCGCTCCTGCCCTATCTGGTCGATTTTGGCAAAATCTTAGGGCTTCGATTGTAAGGCAACCTCATCAGACTGTCCGTACGAGGAAGCCACATGCTTCGAGCCATTTATGATTGGTCTTACCGCCAGGCGCAGAGCAAAATTGCCGTGCCAATTTTGGCGTTCGTATCGTTCATCGAGAGCTCAGTTTTTCCCATTCCGCCGGATGTTCTGCTCATCCCCATGGTTATCGCCAATCGTGCCAAATGGCTTTGGTACGGTTTTGTGTGCACCGCAGCCTCGGTGGCGGGTGCGTTGGCGGGCTACTTCATCGGCATGTTTCTTTACGAGGCTGTGGCCGAGCCGATCTTGCAGTTCTACGGGAAGGCTGATTCGTTTGATAAAATCGCGGGCTGGTACAACACCTATGGCGGCTGGGGCGTGCTGTTCGCTGCCGTGACGCCGTTTCCCTACAAAGTGCTGACCATTTTTTCAGGCGCCACCGGGCTGAATCTGGTGACCTTCATCGTGGTGAGCATCATCGGCCGGGGGCTACGATTTTTCCTGATCGCAGCACTGCTCGCCCGGTTCGGTGCGCCCATTGAGGCGTTCATCGAAAGGCGCCTCGGGCTGCTGTTCACCCTGTTCATGGTGCTGCTGGTAGGCGGTTTTGTGGCGGTGAAGTTTCTGTTTTAGGTGTTTTTGCACTCACGCTGTCGGGCTTTACCCTCCGCCGCGGGGCCGGGCGCGCCACAGTAGCGTGGGTCGCCCTTGGCTTCTAGTTTCTCCTACCGGTTCTTACCGGGGATCCAAAGAATATCCGCCTTGCCGCCATCATTGACGGTTCGTGCTGCAACGAACAGAAAATCGCTCAGGCGGTTCATATATTTGATGCCTTCGGTGTTCACGTGCTCGCCCGGTTTTTCCGCGAGCAGCACCATCAGCCGTTCCGCGCGGCGGGCAACCGTACGGCACAAGTGCAGATAGGCAGCGGCCGCCGACCCGCCCGGTAGGATGAAGCTCTTGAGTGGTTCCAAGTCAGCGTTCAGCGTGTCGATATCTTCTTCGATGCGCGTCACTTGGCTTTCGATGATCCGCAGCGGTTCGTATTCCAGCGTCTCGCCTTCGCGCTCCGGTGTCGCCAAATCGGCACCCAGATCAAACAGATCGTTCTGAATCCGGCCGAGCATTTTATCGAGGGTAGGATGCTCGGCTGCGGTGTGCAAACGGGCCATGCCAATCGTCGCGTTGGCTTCGTCCACGGTGCCATATGCTTCCACGCGCGGGTCATACTTCATCACCCGATCACCGGATCCCAGCGCCGTGGTGCCCTTGTCGCCGGTCTTTGTATAGATGCGGTTTAGCGTGACCATTATCGCGCTCCCGCCAGATAGACTGCACCAACCATGAGAGCCACGGCGATGGCCTGAAGATAGACCCGGGCGAACATCATTTTGTTCTGCTTTTTGGGATCACCGCCCTTCATCATCGTGAACAGGCCGACCAGCAACACAATCGCCACAGCGATCATGACCGGGATGGATAGGTAATATAGAATGGTGGCGATATCGATTTCCATGGCAGTCCCCGATTGTTTCCATCGCTGATATAGGCTGCGCTAGGTCAGCGACCAGAGCCTGCGACATAGCTGAAGGCACGGGAGGTGAGAACCCGCTGCAAGGTGCCCATAAGGTAGGTGGGATAGGTGATGAAGTAGCGCGGTTTTGGATTGTCAGATGTGAGCGCCCGCACCACGCGGGCGTGCACCGCATCCGGCTCGCGGCGGAAGCGGCCAATACCAGCATTGGATGGCGCGTTCAGTTCGTTCAGGCGCGTCTGGTACATGGTCTCGTGCCGGGTGGGCCGACCCTCGATCCAACGGTGGTAGTGAGCCATGGAATTCTCACCTATCTTTGACGTCACCGGCCCGGTTTGCAGAAGCGATATGTGCACGCCGCTGCCTTTCACCTCGTTGCGCATGGTCAGAAACAAGCCCTCAAGCGCGTATTTGGAGGCGTTGTAGGCCCCGCTCCACCGCATGGGTGAAAAGCCCAGAACGGATGAGTGCACGATGATACGCCCTTCACTGCGCTCTAGCATGGCGGGTAACAGACGGTTTGTCAGGTCCAGATAGCCGAACACATTGGTTTCAAATTGCGCGCGCAATGCATCGACGGGCAGATCCTCCACCGCGCCGGGCTGGGCGTAGCCGCCATTGTGAAACAACCCGTAGAGCTGGCCGTCTGTCATGGCCAAAACCTCATCGGCACAAGCGGTAATGGAAGCGGGGTCTGCATAATCGAGGTGGAGCGCTTCAAGGCCGTCCTTAGCCAATGCATCCATATCTTGCTGTGTGCGGGCGGTGGCGATGACCCTCCAGCCCTCATCAGCAAGTTGCCGCGCCACATAAAACCCGATGCCGCTGGAGGTGCCGGTGACAAGCACGGCCCGCCCATTGCCAGTCTGCTGACCTTTTTTGTACCGCGTCATCCTCGTCCCCATTTGGTTGATTTTGCCACGCTCATCTGCTGAACCAATTTTACAGTCAGCCTGTTAGCGGGTTGGGGTTTGCGCGAAAACCACCAAACTTAAAGCAATGGTGCGAGCGGGTTATGATATTCTTCGGAACGCAGTGGTGCGGTTCAACACGTCTGATGATTGGGCGCTGGCAAGCCATGTCGCTTTGTCAGGGCTGTTTGGCCTTTTTCCCTTTCTCATTTTCATGACCATTCTGGCCACGTCCGTGGGGCGTTGGCTGTATCAGGGGGATGTCAGCCTGGCCGATCAAGCGGTCGTTTTTTTGTTTGACGGTTGGCCAACTGAGGCCGCCGAGCCCATCGCCCGGGAAATACGCAATGTGTTGGATGTACCACGGCAGGGCCTGCTGACGCTGTCGGCGGTTCTAACCCTGTTCCTCGCGTCCAACGTGATTGAAGCCCTGCGCGTGCCGCTCAACCGTGCCTATGCGTTCGAGGAAAAGCGGTCGTTTGTGTACACGCGGGCGCAGTCCGTTCTGTTCGTTATCACAGGCGCACTCGGTATATTTTTGACCCTCATTTTGCTTGTTCTGGTGCCCGTCGCTTTGAAGCTTGCCTCTGGCCTGGTTCCCATCTTGGCCGATCAGGTGGATGGCTTCGAAGCCGTTCGGCTGGGCGCTGCTGGGCTGGTGCTTTTCGTTTGCTTGTTGGCATTTCACCGATGGTTGCCCGCTGGCCGGCGGCGCTGGCGCACCATCGTGCCCGGTGTTCTGGTCACCATGATCCTGTTTGTGGTCGCGTCGGCCTTGTTCGGTTGGTATTTGAAGGAGTTTGCGGTTTACGCCGATACGTATGCAGGTCTCGCCGGTGTTATGATCGGGCTTTTCTACATGTATATCCTCGC
>JBCCBF010000369.1:0-2479 GCA_039814445.1 Pseudomonadota bacterium | reverse complement strand
GTGCCCAGATATGATGCCCCCTGATAGGTCGATAGCAACACATCGATCGCTGGCAAACGGGCTGTGGTCACCGCCCCCTCCTCCAGTGTCCACTTGTCCAGCGACCACTTATCCGATGTTCACTCGTCCAGTGTCCATTGGGCCGCGATGAGCCACCGGCATCGATCTGGGTATATGGTGTTGTCATATGACTTATTTGCCGTGTCGGGGCGCGGTATCGTGCCCAGGCTGAATTATCCCAAAAGACCGGAAAATCACGGCTTAGGCCTCGACCTTCGCTCGTGAAACCGTTAACACGGAATGCCCACAGACACCCTGTCGCTCATCGCTTGATGATAAACCAAGCCTAGCGATCACCAGACACCACATTTTTGCGTGCCAGTCACATGGAAATTCAATCACTTGCCATTCCCGATATCAAACTGATTACCCCGCGCAAGTTCGGGGATCATCGGGGGTTCTTCTCAGAAGTCTATAACAGCAAGGCATTTCAAGCCGCTGGGATCGATACTGAGTTTGTCCAGGACAACCATTCCTTATCCGTGCCCGAGGCGACGATCCGGGGCCTGCATTTCCAAACCCCGCCGCACCCACAAGCCAAGCTTGTGCGGGTAGTCCAAGGGGCGATTTTTGATGTGGCCGTGGATATCCGCCACGGGTCACCAAGCTTTGGCCAATGGGTCGGCGTAACGCTCAGCGCCTCGAACTGGCAGCAGCTATATATTCCCCAAGGCTTTGCCCATGGCTTTTGCACTTTAGAGCCAAACACCGAGGTGGTGTACAAGGTCAGCGGGCTTTATGCCCCCGAAACGGACCGCGGTATCGCCTGGGATGATCCTGATTTGGCCATTGATTGGCCCGTGGATGCGGCGTCGATTGTGCTCTCAGACAAAGATACCAAGCACCCCACCCTAGCCGATAGCCCCAAATATTTCACCCTGATGCAGGATGCGTAACGCGATGCCGGATTTGAACAACAACACGATTTTCGTCACCGGCGGCGCCGGGTTTATTGGGTCAGCCGTGATCCGTCAGTTGATCAACGAGACCCAAGCCACGGTGGTGAATATCGATAAGCTGACCTATGCCGCCACGCCCACAGCGCTCGCCAGTGTCGATCAGGACCCCCGGTACCACTTCGAACAGGTAGATATCTGTGACCGGGAGGCTATCGATCGCTGTTTTGCCCAGTATCAACCCAGCGCCATCATGCATCTGGCGGCCGAAAGTCATGTGGACCGGTCAATCGATGGACCCGCCGCCTTTATTGAAACCAATGTGGTGGGTACCTACACGCTGCTTGACGCCGCACTGCATTATTGGCGCGGCCTGGATCAGGCGAAACAAGCGGATTTCCGCTTCCACCACATCTCCACCGATGAGGTTTACGGCTCGCTTGGTGCCACCGGTTTATTCACCGAAGAGACGCAATACCAGCCCAACTCCCCCTATTCGGCCAGCAAGGCCAGCTCGGACCACCTGGTTCGGGCCTGGCATCACACTTTTGGTATGCCCGTGGTTACCTCCAATTGCTCCAACAATTACGGCCCTTACCAATTTCCTGAGAAACTGATCCCCCTGATGATACTCAATGGCTTGGAAGGCAAGAGCCTGCCTGTTTATGGCCAGGGGACGAATGTGCGTGATTGGTTGCATGTAACCGACCACGCCGATGCGCTGATCACGATTCTCACCAAGGGTAAACCTGGCGAGGTCTACAATGTGGGGGGCCATAATGAGATGCAGAACATCCAAGTGGTTACCGGCATCTGTGATCTGTTGGATAAACACGCCCCGGCTCTTGATGATGGCCGTGATCGACGGGCGTTGATCACCTATGTGACGGACCGCCCCGGCCATGATGCCCGGTATGCGATTGATGCCTCTAAAATTGAACGCACATTGGGTTGGACCCCTCGATGGACTTTTGAACAGGGGTTAGAAGACACCGTGCGCTGGTATTTAGATAACCAAGACTGGTGGGGCCCAATCCGCAGCGGCCATTATGATGGCAGCCGTCTGGGCCTTGAGACCGAAAAGGCGACCGCAGCGCATGGCTAAAAACCTTTTGGTCTTTGGCGCGACCGGACAGCTAGCCCGTGAGATTACGAAGCTTGGCAATACTGACGCGCTACTGATCACCAGCGTCGGACGTGACCAGGCTGATCTGAGCCAACCGGCAAGCCTACCGGCCGTCATCGACCAACATCGGCCCGATGGCGTGATTAATGCGGCCGCCTATACCGCTGTCGACAAGGCCGAAGAGGAAGAGCCCCTGGCGACCACCATCAATGGTGAAGCGCCGGGTGTCATGGCGCAATATTGCCGGCGTTTGGGCATTCCGATGCTCCACGTCTCAACCGATTACGTGTTCGATGGGACCAAAACCGGTGCTTATACCGAGGATGATCCGATTGCCCCCCTAGGCGCCTATGGCCGGTCGAAAGCCCAAGGGGAGCAAGCCATCCGCGATGCCATC
>JBCCBF010000326.1:0-3226 GCA_039814445.1 Pseudomonadota bacterium | reverse complement strand
TGCCGAAAGTGGTGGAGTGAGTTTGGCGCCATGAGCAGTAATGAGTTAACCCACCTGACCTTGTCCGAAGCTCGTGATGGCCTCGCCGCCAAGGACTTCTCCGCCACCGAGCTCACCGAAGCCCACGCCGCCGCGGTTGAGGCGATCAAGCCGCTTAATGCCTATGTGGTCGAGACCACGGAACAAGCGGTTGATGCGGCCAAGGCCAGCGATGAGCGGATTGCCAAAGGGGACGCGCGTCCCCTGGAAGGGTTGCCGCTGGGGATTAAGGATTTGTTCTGTACCAAGGGCGTGCAAGCCACGGCGGGCAGTAACATTCTGCGCGGTTTCGAGCCGCCTTATGAAAGCACCGTGACCTCGCAGCTTTGGCGCGATGGTGCGTTGATGCTGGGTAAGCTCAACATGGATGAGTTCGCCATGGGGTCCGCCAACATCACGAGCGCTTTTGGCAACGTGGAAAGCCCATGGAAGCGCCCTGGTGAAAACCGACCATTGGTGCCGGGTGGGTCCTCGGGTGGTTCAGCGGCGGCGGTGGCTGCACGGGCAGCTTTGGCCGCGACCGGTACTGATACCGGTGGCTCCATCCGTCAGCCTGCGGCGTTCACTGGCATTGTGGGGCTTAAGCCAACCTATGGCCGGTGTTCACGCTGGGGTATTATCGCGTTTGCGTCATCGCTCGATCAGGCTGGCCCGATGACCCGTACCGTTCGGGATGCCGCGATTATGCTACGGTCTATGGCTGGCTATGACCCCAAAGACAGCACCAGTGTTAACCGCCCGGTGCCTGATTATGAAAAAGCGCTGACCGGCGATATCCGAGGCCTGAAAGTGGGTATTCCAAAAGAATACCGGGTTGATGGCATGGATCCAGAGATCGAAGCCATGTGGCAGCAGGGGATTGACTGGTTGAAAGAAGCCGGTGCCGACGCGGTCGAGGTGGAGTTACCCCACACCTCCTACGCCTTGCCGACCTATTACATCGTTGCGCCCGCTGAATGTTCCTCGAATTTGGCGCGTTACGATGGTGTGCGCTATGGCCAACGCCGAGATGGCGAAGACCTGATTGAGATGTATTCCCGTACCCGTGCCGAAGGCTTCGGCGATGAGGTGAAGCGCCGGATCCTGATTGGTACCTATGTGTTATCAGCCGGCTATTACGATGCTTATTACATCAAGGCCCAAAAAGTGCGCGCCCTGATTGCTGAGGATTTCCGCAAAGCCTATGAAAAGGTTGATGTGCTGTTGACACCAACGGCGCCCAGCGCGGCATTTGCTGTGGGCGAGAATGCCGATGATCCCGTGGCCATGTACCTCAATGATGTCTTTACCGTGCCAGCATCTCTGGCGGGTTTGCCGGGTATTTCAGTGCCCGCGACCTTGAACAAGGATGGTCTGCCACTCGGTTTGCAATTATTGGGAAAGCCGTTTGATGAAGAAACTGTCATCCGGGTTGCCGGTGTGATGGAGCAGGCCGCAGGCATCACCAGCCTGCCTAATGGCGTGATGGCGGCATAATGAAACGCGCACACAACGACAAAAACGGGGGTGCATATGAAAGTCGGTGAGTTGATGGAGGTGCTAAACCGCCTGGAACCCGATGCCGATGTGGCCGTCGCCCTGGACTTCAAAGACGATGAAGATCTGGGGGTTCACGAGATTATGCAGATCGATAAATTCGAGCTGGAAAATGGCGATGTGGCTGTGATCCTGATCGTCGATGCTGGGGATGAAACCGACCCCGAAAATGGCATCAAAAATATTTCACCGGCTGTGCCCCCGGCAGCCAACAAGAACTAAGATAACTCACGATGGAGCACCCGTTTTTGGGTGAAGTGACATGGCGTTTACCGTGCAAGGTGAAACCGGAACATTTGAGGTGGTGATTGGCTTGGAAGTCCATGCCCAGGTCATCTCGCATTCAAAGTTATTCTCAGGGGCTGCCACTGATTTTGGCGCTGAACCCAATAGCCAGGTTAGCCTGGTGGACGCGGCCATGCCCGGCATGCTGCCCGTCTTGAACAAAGAATGCGTTCGCCAGGCGGTGCGCACCGGCCTGGGGTTGAACGCAAAGGTCAATTTACGGTCCGTGTTTGAACGTAAAAACTATTTCTACGCCGATCTGCCCCAGGGCTATCAAATCTCGCAATATGAGCACCCGATCATTGGTTTGGGTGAAATCGAGATTGATTTGCCCGGCGGTGATACCAAGAAAATTGGCATTACGCGCCTGCATTTGGAGCAAGACGCCGGCAAGAGCTTGCACGATCAACATCCCACCAAAACTTACGTGGATTTGAATCGCTCTGGCGTGTCTTTAATGGAAATTGTCTCTGAACCCGATTTACGCGGTCCCGAAGAGGCCGGCGCTTACCTCAAGAAAATTCGCGCGATCTTACGCTATCTCGGCACCTGTGATGGCAACATGGAGGAAGGCTCCATGCGGTGTGACGTGAATTTATCCGTGCGCAAGCCTGGGGCTGAGTTTGGCACCCGTTGTGAGATCAAAAACGTCAACTCAATCCGCCATGTGATGCAGGCGATTGAACATGAAGCCGCCCGCCAGGTTGAGGTGGTTGAGGATGGCGGCGAGGTGGTGCAAGAAACCCGCCTGTGGGATCCGCGCGCGAATGAAACACGCTCCATGCGCTCGAAAGAAGAGGCCCATGATTATCGGTACTTCCCGGACCCTGACCTACTGCCATTAGAACTGGAACAGAGCTGGGTGGATGAGCTGAAAGCCACCTTGCCCGAATTGCCGGACGCCAAAAAGCACCGGTTTATTGAGCAATATGGCCTGAGTGTCTATGACGCCGCAGTCTTGGTCGCTGATCGCACAGCGGCCGAGTATTTCGAGACGGTGGCGAAGGGGCGTGACAGCAAACTCGCTGTGAATTGGGTCACCACCGAATTGTTTGGTGTTCTCAATAAAGAGAATAAAGATATCGCTGAAAGCCCAGTGACGGCTGAGAATTTGGGTGGTTTGATCGATCTGATCGCCGATAACACGATTTCGGGGCGGATTGCGAAAGATGTCTTCGCCGATATGGTCGATAGTGGCAAAATCGCGGATGCCATCGTGGAAGAGAAGGGCCTAAAGCAGGTCTCAGACACCGGTGCTATTGAAACTATGATCGATGAGGTGCTCGCGGCAAACCAGGATAAAGTCGAGGAATTCCGCGGTGGTAAGGACAAATTATTTGGCTTTTTTGTTGGCCAGGTGATGAAG
>JBCCBF010000340.1:0-2926 GCA_039814445.1 Pseudomonadota bacterium | reverse complement strand
GTGCTGTTGAGTTTCATCCAGCTTGTTCCAGCTGTCCATGTTCACATACAGGAACTGGCTGGTGGATGGCTGGTGCCAACCGGGCAGGTGATAGAATTTTGCGACCTGGCTGAAGCCAAGCTGCTTATCCACGGTTGGAAGTGAGAACTCAGTGGCGTCCAACACGCCTTTTTCCAAGGCTTGGTAAAGCTCACCACCAGGAAGCACGGTCACAGACGCGCCCATTTCCTGCATGATTTTACCGCCAAGACCGGCCGCCCGGAACTTAAGACCTTGGAATTGATCAACGCTCTCGATCGGGAAGGTGAACCAACCAGCCGCTTCGGGGCTGATGGTGCCACAATAAATCGGATAGACGTTGAAGGGCTCGAACAGCTCTTTCACCAGGTCGTTACCGCCGTGGAAATACATCCAGGAGGCATACTCGATGGGCTCAAGGCCGAAAGGCGTGGCACCGAATAGGGCAGAGGCTGGGATTTTACCCTGCTCGTAACCCATCCAGGAATAACCCGCATCGATTTTACCTTCGGAGACGGCATCAAAGATACCGAGCGCGGGGACCAGCTTGTTCGGCTCGAACACTTCAAAACTGATGTCACCACCGGACACTTCATTGATCCGCTCAGCAACCCAAGGAAGGGTATCGCCAAGGGCAGTCAAGGTAGAAGCAAATGAAATTGGCACAGCCCAGCGAACTTTCTTCGCCAAGGCATCGGATGGCGCCACGGTCATTGCGAGTGCGCCGACCAAGGCTGCGGCGGCAACGCCACCAACTAATGAACGGAAATTTTTAACCATGAGCTACTTGAGACCTCCCTGCTCTGTGGCTGACCAATCGGCGGCCGGATGGCGGGCCGATGGACAGGGTCGATACCGACGGGCGTCGGTAGATATGACCACTGTTCTTGTTATTGCTTTTGCCAAACTCCTAATAAGCATCAGGAATTCCCGCATGAGTTGTAACGAGATGCTTTGTACAAAAACAAAATGTTGCAAGGTCAGTAGCGTAATTTGCAAACCGCATCAAGCATTCAGCATGGTGCAACGCAGCACTGGCTGAGGGTAAATGCACCCCATCGCAGGATGGAACGAAGCGGCACCGGTTGTTTGTTTATGAAGAACGCCATCAAATTCTTTTTCTGGTTGAAAATCATTGACCAAACAGCCCTAAGCCCAATTAATGCGTGGCCAAGAACAAAGCGTGCCAAACGCCCCACATGATCAAAAGATGCCACGCAGCATCATTTATAGACACGAATATCTGAGGGAGAGATCTTCATGACCAGGACCGTAAGCCATTGGATTAACGGTAAAGTTGTAGCTGGCGCATCCGGTCGGCAAAGTAATGTGTTCAACCCGGCGATCGGCGAACCCGTGGCCAAAGTTGACCTGGCGTCGCGCGATGAAATCGAACAAGCCGTTGCCGCGGCCAAGGCTGCTTATCCCGCTTGGCGTGAGATGACCCCCCTGCGGCGGGCGCGGGTGATGTTCAAATTTAAAGAATTAGTCGAAGCCAACCATCGACAGCTCGCAGAAATGGTCACGACTGAACATGGCAAGACCGTATCAGACGCCATGGGTGAGGTGGTCCGCGGCCTTGAGGTGGTAGAGTATGCCTGTGGCATTCCACAGCTGCTTAAAGGCGAGTTTACCGAACAGGTGGGCGGTGGCGTTGATGCCTGGACCACCCGTGAACCCCTAGGGGTCGTCGCCGGCATCACCCCGTTTAACTTCCCCGCCATGGTGCCCATGTGGATGTTCCCCATGGCGATTGCTTGCGGCAATACCTTTATCCTCAAACCATCCGAACGCGATCCCAGCATCACCATTCGCCTGGGCGAGTTGTTAAAAGAAGCGGGCTTGCCCGATGGCGTCTTTAACGTGCTCCAAGGCGATAAAGAGGCCGTGGATGGCCTGCTGCATCATCCAGACGTGGAAGCCATTAGCTTTGTGGGATCCACGCCCATCGCGGAATATATCTACACCACCGGCACCTCGACGGGTAAGCGGGTCCAGGCGCTAGGCGGTGCTAAAAACCACATGGTGGTGATGCCCGATGCTGATTTGGACCAGGCGGCTGATGCGCTCATGGGTGCTGGGTATGGCTCGGCCGGTGAGCGGTGTATGGCGATCTCTGTCGCCGTGACGGTGGGCGATGCCGGCGATAAGCTGGTGGAGAAACTCGCCCCCCAGGTGCGTGCGCTGAAAATCGGCCCGGGTATGGATGACGAGGTGGAGATGGGCCCGCTAGTGACCCGCCAACACCGTGAAAAAGTCATGGGTTACGTGAATAAGGGCGTGGAGGAAGGCGCCGAGCTGGTCGTGGATGGCCGTGATTTCACCATGCAGGGCTATGAGAAAGGCCACTTCATGGGCGGCTGCCTATTCGATCACGTCACCCCAGAGATGACGATCTACCAAGAAGAGATCTTTGGCCCCGTGCTGTCCGTGGTGCGTGCCGATAATTTCGAAGACGCGCTCAAGCTGGTTAATGATCATGAATACGGCAACGGCACCGCGATCTTTACCCGTGACGGTGATGCAGCGCGGGAATTTACCCGCCGCTGTCATATCGGCATGGTCGGGGTCAACGTACCAATCCCGGTTCCCATGGCCTTCCACAGCTTTGGCGGCTGGAAGCGGTCCTTATTTGGCGATCATCACATGCATGGTCCTGAAGGCGTGCGGTTCTATACCCGTCAGAAAGCGGTCACTTCGCGCTGGCCGACAGGTATCCGCTCGGGCGCTGAGTTTGTGATTCCAACCATGAAATAAACAGGCAGAAAGCCCATCCAATCAATCGGCCGGTTGCTTCGTCATATGCCTAATCGCCCGGCCGATTTTTTGTGGCGCGATCCAAGGGTGGCATATCTATGGTGGGTTGCCAGGCCATGCCCGCGCAGCGGGTGAGACGACGCGCAGGCGG
>JBCCBF010000303.1:0-3493 GCA_039814445.1 Pseudomonadota bacterium | reverse complement strand
GAGACGTGGGAGCGTGCCCGCAGGCGCACGGCGCTTTCGGGGCGATGCAAGATTTGCCCGGCAGAGCAGAATGGTTTGGGCTCGGTATAATTGTTCAGCCACCAGCGCGCGCACGAGCATATGGGGCCAGGTTGCCTTGCCGTAAGACAGCAAGAGCCGCGCTTGTTGCCGGATGGTGGGCGCTAAGCCATCCGCACCACCGATGATAAGCGCCACGTCACGCTCGCCACTATCCTGCCATTGGTTGATCTGTTGCGACCAATCTCGGCTGCTGAGGTTCTTACCACGCTCGTCCAAGGCCACGATCACGGCCCCTTTGGGAATCGCGTTCTGTATCAGCGTGGCTTCAGCCGTTTGGCGCGCCTCCACTTGGGTCAGGTTCTTTTTGACCTCATGCTCACTCACGGTTAGCGGCCAGCGCAAACGCTGGTGGTAATGGTCAAATAAGGTGCGTTCTGGCCCCTGGCGGGCCTTACCGATCACGATGAGATGAAAGCGCATAAGGAGGTAACCAGATCATGATCTGATTTCATAACGTGCTAGAAGGCGCGCCCGTCTGGGCTTTGGTTAAGCGCCGACGACGTTTCGCGCCGATTGATCACCACTTGCGTTACCCTGACTGGCCGGGGCATCCAAGAGCCACATCTTTTCGATGTTGTAAAACTCTCGAACCTCGGGCCGGAACAGATGGACAATAATGTCACCCGCATCGATCAGCACCCAATCCGAGGCGGCTTTTCCTTCAAGCCGGACGGATTTGACGCCGCTTGCCTTGATCTTCTCAACCAGATGCTCAGCCATCGCTGATACTTGTCGCGCGGAATTACCGGACGCGATGAGCATAACATCAGCAAGGGATGATTTTCCGGCCAGATCGATCGTGACAATATCGAAGGCCTTGTCGTCTTCTAGAGACTGGGTGGCAATCTGTTCCAACTGGGACGGTGTCGGCAGGTGGGACGTATCGGCTGTTTGACGATTAGCGTTTATCGTCATCCTCCATTGGTGTGCAGCAGTGCGCTGGTCCCGCCAAAGGAGCTGTCTTTTCGGTACTAGTCCATGTGTGGTTCAGCAAACCGTCACGTCACTCCGAATGAGACTGCGCCGACCGGATCGCCGTGGCCGATGTGCTGTGCAGCGGTATCGGTACGAAAATCCAAGCTGGCGGTTTGGCCATGGCCAGGGATGTAAAACACCCCTTACCCAGGCGCTGCCGTCGAAAACGTGTCGCCGCCAATGACGAACACGCTCTTATAGAATAAGGAGCACGCGCCATAACCGCAACTGGCATTGTATGAAAAATGACCGGCCATCGATCCCAGTATCGGATTTGCGACAGATTATCAGCTCCCATAAGCCAGGTAAAACGGGTGGTTTTAAAGGCGCGGGCCAGGGCGGGTAGGGTGTCGGCCGTGTAGCGTGTGCCTAGCTGTTGCTCTAAATCAGTCACCAGAATGCGGGGGTGGCGGGCGATGGTTTTTGCCGCATCGAGTCGGTCGGCAAAGCTGGCCATGCCATCGGATGATTTTAGTGGGTTTTGAGGACTGACCAGCCACCAAACATAATCCAGGCGCAATCGTCTGAGGGCTTGCAGGCTAATATGCCGATGACCGTCATGGGCCGGGTTGAAGGACCCGCCTAAAATCCCAACCCGCAGGCCACGCCATGGATTGGGGGCCTGTAAACGCGGCGGCGTTGCGACTGCTCTGGGGTTGCCACCTGAACGCAGACGAGCCGTGGGAAGAAGGCGGGGGTTAAGCATGGGGCGTATACGGGGCCGGACGCTTGATCATGGCCGGGTTTGGCCATCACCAAGCACCTGATACTTGAAGGTGGTCAGCTGCTCGACACCCACAGGACCGCGGGCATGCAGCCGGCCGGTAGCGATACCAATCTCCGCGCCAAAGCCAAATTCACCACCATCGGCAAATTGGGTCGAGGCGTTATGTAAGACAATCGCGCTATCTACTTCCGCTAAAAATCGTGCGGCGGCCACAGGATCGCTGGTGATGATGCTGTCCGTATGGTGCGAGCCGTAGTGATTAATGTGGTCGATGGCGCCTGCCAGGCCGGGCACGGTCTTCACCGCAATCACGGGTGACAAATATTCGGTTGTCCAATCTTGATCCGTGGCCGGTGCCACGTGGTCATTGACCGCTTGCGCCGCCTTGTCGCCGCGGATCGCACAGCCCGCTGCTTGGAGCGCTTCGATTAATGGCGTAAGCGCTGTGTCCGCGATGGCTTGATCGACCAATAGGGTTTCAGCCGCACCACAAATGGAGGTCCGGCGCATCTTGGCGTTCACCACGACTTTTTCCGCCATGGTCAGATCAGCGGCTTTGTCCACATAGACATGGCAAAGCCCATCCAAATGAGCGAGCACCGGCACCCGGCTTTCGGTCATCACCCGTTCGACCAGGGAACGCCCACCGCGGGGAATTAACACATCAATCAAATCAGGCCGGGTCAACAACGCGCCCACCGCATCCCGATCCCGGGTGGGAACCAGCTGAACAGATGCTTTTGGCAGCCCGTGTTTGACACAGGCATCTTGCAAGCATGCGGCCAGAACCGTGGCGGAGTTAAGGCTTTCAGAACCACAGCGTAGGATCACGGCATTGCCTGATTTCAGGCATAAAGCGCCCGCATCGGCGGTCACGTTTGGGCGGCTTTCGAACACAATGCCAATCACGCCCAACGGCACCCGCACCCGGCGCATGGTCAGGCCATTCGGTCGTTGCCATTCCGCCATCACATGCCCTACCGGATCGGGTAAGGCCGCGATGTCGCGGACCGCTTGGGCAATGTCATGGATCCGCTCGGCGGTCAGGACCAGCCGGTCAGTCATCGCCTCAGGGATGCCTTTTTGTTTGGCGAAGGCTAAATCCTCGGCGTTGGCGGTGAGCAGTTTACCCTCAGCCGCCAGGATCAAATCAGCGGCTGTTTCCAAACACGCGGCCTTGCGGCCCGCATCGATATTGCTCAATTCACGGGCGGCAAGCCGGGCGGCCGCGCCCATCTCGGCGATCAGCTCGTGACTTGATTGGGGTTGCTGTTGGCTGCTCATGACGCACCAGTTTCAATAGGGCCGGTTAACTTACAATCTTCAGATCATAGCGATAACACAGGGCGGGGTGCTTACGTAACCCATCGCCATCCCCATGCATGGCTGATCCTGCTTAGGGGCGTTGGCTCGCCAGGTAATCTACGGCTTGTTCGAATGTAATCACCGCACCGGTTTCGGGGTGGCGGTAGCGCGGGTACAGTAAATAACTCGCGGCGAATAACTCTGCCAGACTGCGGCAGGGGCGTTTTGGTTCGAACACTTGCCGATCATCGGTCAGCCCCCAACCGGCGTAAAATGGGCGCCCAATCGTGGTGACCGCAATCCCGCGCAACAGGGCTTCGAAGCCACCGAGGGAGGTGGCGGTATAGACCCGGTCCACCGTGTGCAACGCATCAGCCAGGGATAAGGGTTGCTCAACAACCAAAG
>JBCCBF010000216.1:0-5092 GCA_039814445.1 Pseudomonadota bacterium | reverse complement strand
TGATGGCGTGCCCTATTGGGATGGCGGCTATATGGGCAACCCAGCCCTCTGGCCATTTTTCTCTGAGTGCCAGAGCAATGATATCATGATCGTGCAGATCAACCCGATCGAACGCCACGAGACACCGAAAACCGCCGCCGACATCAACAATCGGGTCAATGAGATCACCTTTAACGCAAGCCTACAGCGGGAATTGCGGGCGATCGATTTTGTCGCCCGGTTGATCGAGGATGGACGGCTTGAGAACAGTAATTACGAGCGGCTGTTACTGCATCGCATTTATGATGAAGAAGCCTTCGAAGGGTTGAATGCCTCCAGCAAACTAAACGCTGAGTTTGGCTTTCTCGACCATCTGTTCAGCATCGGCAAACGCTGTGCCGAAACCTGGATGGCCAAGCATTATGATGATATCGGCGAGCGGTCCACGGTGGATATACGCGGCATGTTTGAGTGAGCTGAGAGGCCGCTGAAAGTATTTACCTATAAAAGCTATACCTGGGGCTAACCATCACAACCATGAAAACCATCATCATTTGCGGCATGCAACGCTCTGGCACCACAGCGCTGTTCAACATCATTCGTTTGCTAAGTCAGCTCCACGGCTACTCGCTAAACGCCGCCTTTGTTGATGATTATGATCCATCTATAGCCGCGGATATTCATTTGATTAAGACCCATGTCGTGCCTGAACCACTGCTCCAGAAAATGATCGCTATTGGCCGCCCTGCTCCTGAACTTGGTGTTACTTTTATCTCCAGCCACCGGGATGTACGCGACGTTGTTGCCTCAGCTATGCGCATGGGCTGGATCGAGGATGAACGGGTGATGGGGCATCTAGCTGATGTCTTTGATCGCTATACAAAAAGCGAGACTTTCGCTGACTACAACATGCGGTATGAGAACTTTAAAGCCGACCCCATCGCCACCATGCTCAGCCTGGCCGCCGCCATTGATATGCCAATCACCCAAGAGCAAGCGCAAGAGCTTGATCAAGAACTCCGCGCACTAAACGATTTGAAGGTGCCACAGGGTCATTATGATCCCATCACACTCCTGCACAACAACCATGTGGGAACAGGCGATAGTGGCGACCACAAACAACGATTAACGCCTGCGCGTATTGCTGAAATCGAAACCCTTTATGGTGATTGGTTAAAGGATAAGGGCTATGACGTGCCCGCTTCCTCATCGCCATAAAACTTCACACCGAGCTTAATCTTCTCACGGCCTTGGGCCATGCGGTGCTTGTTGGTGTCGCGCAGGGAATAAACACAGCCGCAATATTCTTGCTGGTAGAAATTCTCTTCTTTTGACAGCTCAATCATGCGGTTGGCGCCACCGCCCTTGCGCCAATTGAAGGTCCAATATTGCAGATCATCATATTTGGCGGCGGCGCGTTCACCACAATCGTTGATCTGCTGCATGTTCTTCCAGCGGGAAATACCAAGGGAAGAGGTGAACACCTTGAAACCATGCTCCACGGCCCAGAGAGCCGAACGCTCAAACCGCATGTCAAAACAAGCGGTGCAGCGGATACCACGCTCTGGTTCCCACTCCATGCCTTTGACCCGAGCGAACCAATTGTCGGTATCATAATCGAGGTCAACGAACGGCACGCCCAGCTTTTCGGCAAAGCGCTTATTCTCATCCTTACGGAGTTCATACTCCTTTTTCGGGTGAATATTCGGGTTATAAAACAGCACCGTATAATCAATGCCCGAGCGCGTGATCTCACTCATCACATCCACCGCACAAGGCGCGCAGCACGAATGCAGCAGCACGTTGGTTTCCCCATCCGGGGCGCGTAAATTCGGGCGCTCATCCTCGGCAGGGGGCGCTTGATCGGTCGATGGCTGATTTTTGGTCTCACTCATAATGCCGGAAAATACCGTGCATACCGGTAAAATCAAGCCTTGAAGACAGGGCTTTGCTTGCACGTGAGACGTGCAATAGCTAACAGATGGGCACGACAACAACCCGCCATCAGCAACGATGCCAAGCATCGTGCGGATTATCATGCAGACCACCCCCACCGATCCCATCATAAGCCGCCAAGCTGATGGTATGACTCCGAGGCTCGCACGCCATTTAGATCGGCGTTTCTGGCTATATGCCGCGCTGATCGGGATTCTGAGCCTGTGGTTGCGTGATGGCCTTCCACTCTGGGTTATTGCCGATGCGGGTCATGATGATCAGCTGTTCTTGCGTCAGGCCAATGCCATTCTCCAAGGGCAGTGGTTGGGCACTTATGACTGGGTTACCCACGCCAAACCGCCCTTCTATTCAATTTTTATTGCCATTGTCTTCGTCCTCAGCGTACCGCTCAAAATCGCAGAGCATACGGCGTATCTGATCACGGGGTTATGCCTCGCCCATTATATTGGCCAGCGTGCACAGGCGAAAGCGATCGGCTTGGCTTGCTTTGCCATGATCGCGTTCTGCCCCGTCCTGTGGCATCCGGAGTTACAGCGGGTGATCCGTGAAGGGCTATATATGCCGCAAACCCTAGGGGTCTTTGCCCTGGCGGCCTATTGCTTCCTGGCCCCCGGGCGTACGGGCTGGCGCCGGTGGTTGGTCTTGTTGTTCTTCGGCCTCTTCTTTGCCGGGTTTTGGATCACACGTGAAGAAGGGATCTGGTTGATCCCATCCCTGGTGTTGCTAGCCATCAGCGGCATCATCATCGATTGGCACGCCATGGGCCGGACGCCGGGCACCCTATGGGGCATCGCCAAAAGACAGGTATTGAATGTTAGCCTTATGGTCGTCGTGATGATCATGGGGGTTATGAGTGTGGGGGCTTTGAACTGGGCGTATTACGACAGTTTTCGGATCAATGATTTCCAAACCCGTGACTTCGCCGCGGCCTATGGCGCTATCACCCGGGTCGATGATCCATCAGCGATCCTCCTGGTGCCCGCCAGCCGGGACACGCTAGATTTGATATACGCGGCGAGCCCGGCTGCGGCTGAGCTGGCCCCGCATCTGCGTGGCGAGGTGGGTAAGTTTTGGGGCGAGGTTGGCTGTGAGGTGCGCCCAATACCAGGCTGCGAGCAGATCTTAAGCGGTTGGTTTCAATGGGCACTGCGTGATGCCGCCGCCGCGGCGGGCCACTATGCCAGCGCGCCCGATGCCAGTCGCTATTTCAAGCAATTGGCGAACGAGATCAATAAGGCGTGCGATGACGCTATGCTGGATTGTGGCCCACGCCGAAACACCATGATGCCCCGTTTTACCAGCGACCTGATCGACCCATTATTAAGCGCTCTTTGGGACAGCACCGTGCTGTCGGCTAAGCAACGGGATCACCAGTTTGGTTCCATGCCCACAATTGGGCATCCGGAAAACCGGGCCCTATTCGCCGATATGACCGGCCATGATGTGGAGACCAACCCGGATATTGCTGATCCCACCACCAAACGCCCGCGCCATGATGTATTTAACGCGATCCGGCAAGACATGGCGCGCTGGATCACTAACGCCCAGCGGGTGATCGTGGCCCTTTCCTTATTAACGGCTGTGATTGGTAGCGTTGTTATCGCCTTCAGCCGTACCCGCTGGCGGCTGATCAATTGGCATTTAGCCGCTTTAACCCTTGCCTTGGGCGGGGCCGTGGCGGCGCGAATTGTGCTGTTATCATTCGTGCATGTGACCGCGCAACCCGCCATTAACGTCCTTTATTTCTCCCCCAGCATCGTCCTGGTCCCAGCCCTCGCCATGTGTTGGCTCGCCGCCTTGGCGCCGGCTTTTCGCAAAACAACCTAGTGTTCAGGGTTTAGCGTTCCGCCAGGGGCGTCACGGGGCGTTGGGCAACGCCGTTATAGGCGGAGAGCGGGCGGACAAGACGGTTGTTATCCAACTGTTCCATCACATGGGCGGCCCAGCCCGTGATCCGGCTCATGACAAAGATCGGCGTGAACATATCGATGTCGAAACCCATAAGGTAATAGGACGGCCCGGCGGGGTAATCGAGATTAGGGTGGATGCCCTTCTCATCGATCATGATGGTGGAGAGCACCTTCTCGATCTCCACCCATTTCATCTCACCCTTATGGCGCGCCATCTCCACAAACGCATTGTGCATGGTCGGCACCCGGCTATCGCCGTTTTTGTAGACCCGGTGACCAAAGCCCATAACCTTCTTTTTGTTGGCAAGCGCATCGCGCATCCATGCCTCGGCGTTGTCCGGCTCACCCACCTCCAGCAGCATGTGCATCACAGCTTCATTCGCCCCGCCATGGAGCGGGCCTTTGAGTGAGCCAATGGCGCCCGTCACCGCCGCGTAGATCTCCGATAACGAGGAAGCAATGGTGCGGGCGGTGAATGTCGAGGCGTTAAAGCTGTGCTCGGCATAGAGGATCATTGAGATATCAAAGCATCGGAGCGTGGCCGCATCGGGCACTTCGCCAAAACACATATGGAAGAAGTTCTCGTTGAAATCCAAATCAGCGCGCGGAGCAATCCGATCCATGCCTTTGCGGAACCGGTAATCGGTGGCGATAATGGTCGGGATGCGGGCGAGCAGCTGGATTGACTTCTCTAGCAACGCCTGGGGCTCGTGGTTCCAGCAATCCTTATCTTCCATGCCCAGAAAGCTCACGCCCGTGCGGATCGTGTCCATGGGGTGGGCGTCCTTTGGGAACCGTGCAATGACCGCGATTAAATCATCAGAGATCTGACGATTGCTGCGCTCAGCCTTTTGAAAAGCGGCCAACTCAGTGGCGTTCGGCAGTTCTCCCTTGAGCAGCAAATGAGCGGTTTCTTCAAAGTTTGAATGCTCACACAAATCCTGCACAGCATAGCCGCGATAAGTCAGGGAATTGGTCTCAGCCATCACCTTGGAAATCGCGGTCTCATCGGAGACAACACCATCAAGGCCACGACGGATTTCAATGGTTTCACTCATGGTCTTACTCTCCACTCTGCCCCACAGCTCGCCATTCACAAAGTTGGCCAGCCGCCCCAGCAGCATACCCATCGGCACCCCGACGACAACATAATCGAACACGCGCAGGACGTTCAGCGAATTGCGCCAGGCGATCCAGAGCATCGCCAGAAAGACACCGAACATGCCGCCGTGAAAGCTCATCCCGCC
>JBCCBF010000394.1:0-2213 GCA_039814445.1 Pseudomonadota bacterium | reverse complement strand
GTCTCAAAAAGATTAGAAAACGCGCCACTTAACTGTGCACTAAGCGCATCGCCGTCATAAGCGGTGTCCTGGTGATGACTGACACGTCCAATCAACCCGGTACGCAAGCAATCGACCAGAACCGCAAGCCGCAACTCCGCCTTGTGGTTGTGGGCCATGTGGACCACGGCAAATCGACCCTGATTGGCCGGTTGCTCCATGACACTGACAGCCTCCCCGACGGGAAGTTAGAAGAACTCAAGCGCGTGTCTGAACGCCGCGGCATGCCGCTCGAATGGTCCTTTGTGCTCGATGCTTTCCAGGCCGAACGTGATCAGGCCGTGACCATCGACACCACTCAGATTTGGTTCAAAACCCAACAGCGCGATGTGGTGATCATCGATGCCCCCGGGCACCGGGAGTTTCTCAAGAACATGATTAGCGGGGCGGCCAATGCTGATGCCGCCGTGTTGGTCATCGACGCCGCCGAGGGCGTGCGTGAACAAACCCGCCGCCATGCCTATTTGCTGCACCTGTTGGGCATGCGCCAGATCTTAGTCGCCGTGAACAAAATGGATTTGGTAGATCATAACGGAGAGCGCTATCGCGCTGTGACCGCTGAGATGACCGAGTATTTGGGCGAAATTGGTTTGCAAGCGGTGGGTATGATCCCTATTTCCGCCCGGCACGGCGATAATATCGCCAGCCAGGCCGATGCTATGCCTTGGTATAAAGGCCCGACCCTGATCGAGGGCTTGGACGGCCTCAACCGTACCCTGGCCCCCATCGACCAACCCCTGCGCTTCCCCGTGCAAGATGTCTATAAATTCGATGAACGGCGGATCATTGCTGGGCGGGTCGAAAGTGGCCGGTTGAAGGTGGGTGATGAGCTTATCTTCTCCCCGTCAAACCGCCGTGGCACCATCAAAAGTATTGAAGCCTGGGGTACGGATACCCCGCCCATTGGCGCGCGTGCTGGCCAATCCATTGGCATCACCCTGGACGAACAGATCTATGTGGAGCGCGGTGATGTGGCGAGCCATCTGGGCGATGCGCCAATCCTCACCGATGTCTTCCGCGCGACCGTTTTTTGGCTGGGCGACAAGCCGCTGACCGTAGGGCAAGAGCTGAAAATGAAGCTCGCCACGGGTGAAGCACGGGTGACTGTGCAATCAATCGACCGGGTGATCGACACCCAGAACCTTGCGGGTGGTCAGGCCCCTGCCGTCGAGCGCAATGACGTGGCGGAGATCACCTTGCGTGGCCGTCGCCTCTTGGCCGTCGATGAATATGCCCGCCTGCCCCATACGGGTCAGTTTGTCCTGATCGATGGCTATGACACGGTGGGCGGTGGCTCGATCAGCATGGAAGGGTATCCCGACCAGCGCCAAGCGGTGACCATTAAGGGTAGCAACTTGCACGCGGTGGACCACTTGCTGGATCCCGCCACCCGCGCCCAACGCTCGGGTCATTATGGGGCAGTGTTCTGGTTCACCGGCCTGTCAGGGGCGGGTAAATCGACCCTGGCCATGATGGTGGAACGCGCCCTGTTCGACCGGGGGCGTCAGGTATTTGTGCTTGATGGTGATAATGTCAGGCGCGGTTTGAATGCTGATCTGGGCTTTTCCCCCGATGACCGGACTGAAAACATCCGCCGGATTGGCGAAGTCGCCGGTTTATTTGCTAGCGCTGGCACCATTTGTATCACCGCCTTCATCTCGCCCTACCGGGCTGATCGCCAACGAGCACAAACCGCCGCTCCCGATGCCTTCCACGAGATTTACATCAAAGCGGATCTAGCCACTTGTGAGGCGCGCGACCCCAAGGGCCTTTATAAAAAGGCACGAACCGGGGAGATTTCTGAATTCACAGGGATTTCTGCACCCTATGAGCCACCCCTCGACCCCGCCCTGGAGGTGGATACCAGCACATTGGATATCGAGGCTTGCGTGCACAAAATCGTCGATTATGTGGAAACCCAGATCAGCGCCAATACCCTGTCAAAACAGGCAAGCTGACTCGACGCAACCCGCCGGGACCAAGGTGATCGCTAGGCTTAAAGTGATTGCTAGGTTTAGAGCCAGTCAGGCCAGGATCAAACCCGGTCAGTTTGCCGGAATGCTGTTGCCACCCTGTTGGCCATTGTCATCGGTGCCTGGGAAATCACCGTTGGAGATGAGGGCACCGATAAAGCGTTCTTCTGGCCGGGGAAATGGCTGGGCGAAACAATTGGG
>JBCCBF010000239.1:0-4607 GCA_039814445.1 Pseudomonadota bacterium | reverse complement strand
CTTACAATAGAATGGCAGTACGATAGAAAGCGTAACAAATGAGCCGATAGGTCCGACCGCTTTCGATAAAGTAGGCACGGGGTCGGCGCTTTCAAATCACACCCGTGAAACAGTCTATACGGCGGCGATAAACAATGAGCCTTAAATTTTTCCTTCATGATAGCGGGCTGGACCACGATACCGGTGCCGATCACCCCGAGCGGATCGCCCGGTTGGAAACCGTGATGGCGGTGCTGAAAGAGGCCGATTTTGCGGCGTGTGATCGTCATGTGGCGTCGCCCGCAACCACCGAACAGCTGACTTTGGTCCATGAGCCGATTTACGTAGATGGGGTGTTAAAAGCGATTCCAACCGCGGGCCATCGACGCTTGGATGGTGATACGGTGCTGTCCCCAGGCAGTGGTGATGCGGCCCTGCACGCGGCGGGTGCGGCCATCGCGGCGGTTGATTGGGTGCTGGACCAGGATCAAGCAGCACAAGAAAAACGCCGGGCTTTTGTGGCGACGCGCCCGCCAGGGCACCATGCCGAACCGGGCGAAGCGATGGGTTTTTGTCTGTTTAACAACATTGCCATTGCGGCCCGGCATGCCCAGCAGACCCATGGGCTTGAGCGGGTGGCTGTGATCGATTTTGACGTGCATCACGGCAATGGCACGCAAACGGTGGCGAATGCCCATGCCAACCTATTCTACGCCTCCATCCATGAATTTCCGCTGTTCCCTGGCACGGGCCTGCCGACCGAAACCGGCGTGGCGAATAATGTACTCAACATCATCATGCGCGCTGGGTCCGATGGGGCCAGCTATCGCCAGGCTTTTGATCATTCTCTGATCCCAGCACTCACGAAGTTTGAGCCTCAATTAGTCATGATATCGGCGGGTTTTGATGCCCATGAGCGTGACCCGCTAGCCGGCATGGTGCTGACTGATGATGATTTTGGCTGGATGACCGCGGCTTTAACCCGCTTTGCTGATGAGCAAGCGGACGGGCATGTGGTGTCGGTTTTGGAGGGGGGCTATGATTTGCAAGGCCTGGCCGGTGGCGTGCGCGCGCATTTGAAGGCATTGCAAGCTTAATTACCCGCGATACTAGTTTTTCACATCACCATGGGCGCTTTTTTTGCAGGCGCTTTCTTACATCAAAAGTAGTGTAATAAGGATGTGCTGCACGATTTCGCTAAGAATGGCATATTCCTGCGGTGCTGTGACGTAAAGCGAGAGATTTGTTGGATTTACTTAAAAGTTTAACATTCTTTTTGTAAAAGGGGTTTTGTTTAGCGCGGAATTTATGTGCTAGGCTTTCATGAATTGGGGTTTTAGGGGTACTTCCACATGAGCAATCAACCACCTGTCGAACCTGCTGACGATATGGTTAACGGTGCAAATGACGCCGTCCAACGCCAGCATGAGCAGGCGCAACAGGAACACGCCGAGCGCGTCGCCGCTGAGAAAGCAGCCAAAGCCCGGCAGGGGGCACCAGTCCCTGATGAGGAACCCGCCGCTGCCATGGTTCAAGGCGACGGCGTTGATGCGGATCTAGAAGCACCCGCCGAACCGTCAGATGGTAAGCCCAGCCAGGCAGCTTTCGACGAGGAAGTGAACCAGGGACGCATACCCGACCCAGCCGATAGCCGTGGCCCCGGTGCCCGTGATCTGGCCAGCGAATCCCTAACCCCCGGCAATGATGACGCCTCCCTAAAAGCCAAGCTGTACCGCGCGACGATCGCCGGGAAGGATCAGCGCGGTTTGCTCACCACTCTTGATGAGGACGAGCAGCTCGAAAACGTCGATGTGTCTGGCCCGCGCAGTGAGCATGTGACCGTCGGCTTCAAAGACAAAATGCAAGTTTATATGGGCGCTAGCTACAAGCAGGCGACCAATGTACAGACCCCCGCTCAACGCCAACGTGCTGCCAGCATGATGATGGATCAGGCCAAGCGCGAGCAGTGGAAGAGTGTGATCATCACCGGCAATGATGATCAAATGAAAGACGAGATGTGGGTCCAGGCCAAGATGAATGGCCTAAAGGTCAAAGGCCATAAGCCGAGTAAGGCAGCCAAGCGTCAGTACAATGCGATGAAGGAAATGCGGAAAGACGGGTCTTTCCGTCAGGGTTGCCCGTTCCAAAATGGCGTGGAGAACGAGGCACAGAATTCCACCGTGCCAGGGGCGATGACCCGCGATGATGGCCCGGATAATGATGTATCAGCGGGTGGTAGTAACCCGCCTGAACCACCATCAGGTGGCGATGGTGGTGCCGGACCGGCTGAACCACCAAAAACAGGCCCAACCGGTGGCGGTGCCGCCGCTGAGTTGCCAGAAGACGAGCCACCAGCGCCCGAAGCTGGCGCTGGAGAAGAGCCACCGGCCGCTGACGCAGCTGAGGTTAAAACCGGTGAGGTCATTGAAGCGGAGGCCGTGGAGCCAGCGGCAAAAGCCGCCGCACCCGCCGCCGCTGCTGATGTGATCGAAGCGGAGGTGATCGAGCAGCCTGGTCCATTGGGACCAGCGAGACCTTTGCCCGCCGGGGCCGCGGCCGCCGCCGGCGCTGCCGGTGGTGTGATCGCCACGGCTGATGCGGACGCCGAAGCCATGATCTCTTCCAGCCCCTTAGAAGTGGTTGGTGTTCAGGACGGTGCTGCGCCCGAGGTGGATGAGCAAACACGCTTGATCCATGAGCATTTCTTTGGTGAGCCCACGGCTGAAACACGCCAGGCTTTCGAGGACGCCATTACGTCCTCCCCTCACTATGATCCCGATAAGAATAATCTCGACGACATCGAGGCATCATATCGTGATCTTGCCGACCAAATGAAGCGTGAAGCCACAGGCGCATCCTCGGATGCCGAAGTTATGGCCACCACGCCTGCCGTCGCCAATGATACCGGTGTTAGCAATTTGGCAACCGGTGCTGATATGGTGGCGCCAAGCCCTGAAGGCGGTACTGAGGTAACCAATGCTTTGGCGGTTGTTAATGGCAATGAATCGGTTCGGACCGTTACCACAGAAGCAAGCCGCGCTGTGGCGAAGGTTAAGGATGAATCTGGTGCCGCGATTGCCCGCGTAAAAAACGCTGTGGCGGAGCATCAGGGCAATAGCCCGGCGGCAAAGGCCGATGAGGGTGGTCCAAAACTTCTTACCATGGCTGATGACACAGGCGCTGATGCGGCTGATCCTGATGCCGCAGCCGACTTGGCCCAAGATGTTCTCGCCCAACGCGCTATCCGTAGGGCAGGGGCGTTAGAGGATAAGCATGGGGCGGCACCCAAGCCCGCGGCCATTGAAGACCAGTCGACCAACCGTCGTCGGTTAGGCGGCAGCCCTGGTTAATGGGGCTGGTTCATTAGCCTGGCAAATGGTTGATTAGCCCTGAAGCTACACATCCATAAAATTGCAAAAAGCCTGCGTGGTTTCCAAACGCAGGCTTTTTTGTGGGTAACATGAACGCCATTGACCAGTGATTGACAGCCTTGTCACCGCGCTTTAGGGGTTGGGGCAGATGTTTGACGAGAGATGTGAACCCAAGGGAATCTGAGCATTATGAGCGCGGCGGATGCGACCACAATAGAAGACATGCCTTTTGAAGCAGCCATGGCGGAGCTGGAAACCATTGTACGCCAGCTGGAATCAGGATCCGCACCATTGGATCAGGCGGTCGATACCTATGAACGTGGGATTGCGCTCAAGCGCCATTGTGAGGCGAAATTGCGCCAGGCTCAGGCTAAGATTGACAAACTGAATATCAGCGCTGATGGCCAAGTGGCAGGCGCGGCCCCCCTCGATACTGAGTAGCGATAAATCGCGGTCACGCCGCGTCGCTTTGGACGGTGCCCCTAGGCACGCAGCCGGGATGTGCTAGATCCCATACCGATGAACCAACCCTCACCGATTAACACCCCCGCTTTAGATCAGATCAAAACACCGGCTGATCTACGTGCCTTGGATGCCGATCAGCTGCAACAAGTGGCCGATGATTTGCGCGCGGAGACAATCGCCGCGGTATCGGTAACAGGTGGGCATTTGGGCGCAGGCCTTGGGGTGGTCGAATTAACCACGGCACTCCACGCGGTGTTTGAGACGCCGCGAGATCGCATCATTTGGGATGTGGGGCATCAAAGCTATCCTCATAAAATCCTGACCGGCCGTCGTGACCGGATACGCACCTTGCGCCAGGCTGGGGGCTTAAGTGGTTTTACCAAACGGGCAGAAAGCGAGTACGACCCATTCGGTGCAGCCCATAGCTCAACCTCGATCTCAGCAGCGCTAGGCATGGCTGTGGCGCGTGATTTGACCGGTGGTGATCATCACGTGATCTGTGTGATCGGTGATGGGGCCATGAGTGCGGGTATGGCCTATGAGGCGATCAATAACGCCGCCGCTTTGGGACACCGGTTGCTGATTATTCTGAACGATAATCAGATGTCGATTGCCCCGCCGGTGGGGGCCATGAGTAGCTATCTGTCACGCCTGACTTCGTCTACAGCGTTGAGCGCCGGGCCGCACCCCCTTCCAGGATCGTCGCCTTGCCTGAGGGGTCGAGCCAGCTTTGCTTGGCCATCGCCACGTGATACCCCTCCAGCCGGGCCGTACCCACCACCCGTGCGGAGG
>JBCCBF010000201.1:0-5343 GCA_039814445.1 Pseudomonadota bacterium | reverse complement strand
AGCAACCGCCCCGGAAACTCTCAGGCCCACGGACCGCCAGGTTAGGCCCTAACATTCCGAAGAGTGCCTGTGCTGGGTCAAAACCCACAGAGGCCACCGAAGGAGAAAGCTCGACAGGTCGTAACAAACGATCACCGGGTGAAGCTCTCAGGTTTTTGACGGAAGGGGCATGGATGTAACCCACTGTTTTCAGTCCTTCATGGCTCTTATGCCTCGGATGGATTGGCAACGATAACGGAGTTCGGCCCATGCCAAACCATCGTACCAATAATCGTACAAACGAACGTTCACACCCCATATCCCACCGTTCTTCCCAGCCATCAGTGGCGGTTATTGGGGCCGGTATCACTGGCATGACCACCGCTTTCCGCCTGCAACAGCAGGGCTATGATGTCACCGTGATCGAACGCCATCGCTACGCGGCCATGGAAACCTCTTTTGCCAATGGCGGCCAACTGTCCGCCTCGAATGCAGAGGTTTGGAACTCTGTCGGCACGATGATGAAGGGGCTCAAATGGCTGTTTAAGGCCGACGCGCCTTTGTTGTTAAACCTGAAGCCCTCTTGGCATAAATATTCTTGGCTGGCGGAATTCATCGCCGCCGTGCCGCATTATCGCCAGAACACCATCAAAACCGTAGAGCTGGCCCTGGCCGCCCGTGACAGCCTGTTAGAGATGGGCCGTGATGCCGGTGTTGATTGCAATTTTGAGCATCGCGGCATCATGCATTTTTACAAATCAAAAGCTGAGTTTGACGACGCGAGCAAGGTAACCGGCTTGCTCCGCGAGGGCGGGTTAGAGCGGATCGCCTTAAGCCCCGATGAAGCCAAAGCGAAAGAGCCATCTTTGAACACAAAAGATGTCTATGGCGCGTTTTATACCGACAGTGATTTTACGGGCGATATCCATAAATACACGAATGGCTTGGCCGCTGCCTTTCGGTTGCGTGGGGGCACATTACTAACCGATACCACGGTGACCGATCTCGCCCCCGATGACGAAGGCGTCACCATTGATTACCAAACAGCCGATCAGCCACCCCATCGCCAGCATTATGATGCGATTGTCGTGTGCGCGGGCGTGGGCAGCCGCAGCCTGGCCCAAAAACTAGGGGACCGGGTGAATGTCTACCCGGTTAAGGGATATTCAATCACGGTCAATCTGACCGATGAGGCCAGCCAAGCGGCCGCCCCCTGGGTCAGCCTGCTGGATGACCGTGCGAAAATCGTGACCAGCCGGTTGGGTGTGGACCGTTACCGCGTGGCGGGCACGGCAGAGTTCAATGGCTATAACCGCAATATTCGCATGGACCGGATCAAACCACTTATCGCCTGGTGTGAAGAACACCATCTAGGGATGAGCACCCGTGATTGTGTGCCTTGGGCCGGTCTGCGCCCCATGATGCCCACCATGCTGCCCAAAGTCGGCCCCGGCCGCGCGCCGCGCGTATTCTACAACACCGGTCATGGCCATTTGGGCTGGACCTTATCAGCCGCCACCGCGGATATGGTGACCGCGCATATCACCGCCGCCTTACCGACCGACACAAGCGCAACAACCAGCCCGATGACAACAGAGCCCGTGACAATAGACACGCACAAAACCATGCCAACCATGGCCGCCGAATAGAGGGGTGAGAGCGAACCAGAAGATGGTCAAAGACCCTTTGGCGAGCCATTCACAAGTGTACCAATCATGGCGAAATGTGAATGCCGCCATCGGGTTCAAGACGAATGGTCGTACCATTCTCTACCGTCATAATGTCGGGTCCTGCGCTAAAAATTGCTGGCATCTTAGCGCTGCGCGCCACGATGGCCAAATGGCTCAGCTGTCCGCCATGGGGCAGTACTATAGCCTTTGCCTGGTTGAAATATTGAGCGGCGGTGACGAAGCCCTGACGCAAAACTAAGATCTTTCCATCAACAGCAAGATCACTTGTGAGCATGTCAGGATGATCAATCACGAGGACGGGGGCCTCTATCGTGGTGAGAAAACTCGACACCACGGTTCCGTGACATGATTGCAAAGTATGACCTGGGTTATCGCTCGCACCATCATTGCCTGCTGGTAATTCGTAGTCGGGATCCAAAAGCTGCTTACGCACAAGTGTTCCAGGCAGTTTAACGGCCTGTACCATTGTCCACCGATCATGGCGATCTTTTAAGTCTGACAAACTCGGCATCGCTTGCTGTCCGGTCAACTCATCAATGGTCAGGTCAAAAACATACTCGTCAATTCCCAAAGCACGCCCATGGGCGAGTGCCCAGCGCCGAAGCAACGCCACATCTCTCACCACATAATGATGAATATCATCTTTTAGAATCTCAGCTGTCAGTTCTATATCAATATGCGCGTCAACTTCTGACAACGACGCCTTTGGCCATATATCTTCATGGTCGACAAATCGTTCACGCGCCAATTCCAAATCAATATCGGCTCGGTGGCTGAAGCCGTGCCCTATTAAATCAGCATGATACTCGGCTGGTTGTTCTTGCGTCATGACACTCGCCATACGGGCCGCCGCCTGAGCCTCAGGCCAGGTTAGTGAATCCGGCAATGACTTCGACCGTTGAGCCCATCGCGTTATAGCGAGGGAGAACGGCAAATCTGTTTCTACAAATCTGGCGATCAGCTTAGACATAAGATGCTGACGCTCGGTCACATCTAAATTCACGCTATCGATCGCTTGCCATAATCTTAAATCGCGCGCCAGCTGATGATAAAAATCCGTCAATTCCTCTTGGAGGTTCACCGGTGTCAGGTTTTTTAAAGCAACCGTTTTGAACCACGGACGTTGAGCGTTGTGCCATAGGCGCCCGAACGCCACCATCACACTGCCACCATAGGCTCGCTCATAAAGGCTGGCCGAGAGGATCGATGGGGTTGGGAGGATATCAGCCCAACTATCGCTTGCCGCTGTTTTCCAAGTCGTGATGTTGGCCACACGCCAGCGCTCATGGGCAATTGGATCACCCGCCGCTAAATCATGTTGCGGGCGAATTTGTAGCAGCGAAACCCGCCCGTTCTGAACAGCCCATTCAATGTCAACAGGGCCACCAATCAGCAGTTCACTCCGGCGAAGAAGTTGTGCCACCTGCTGCCAAATAGCGGGGTTTCCTGGACCTTGAGCTTGGGTTTTATGTTCGGTTTTATGATCATTCGGCTTCCAATCACGACGGTCGACCGTGATCTGCTCTGTGACTGTATCGCCAGATGTGACAGCCTCCGGACTACCCGCCTCGATAAGGGCTACAAGCGGGCATGCAGGATTATGCGATACGGCAACGCCGGCCGTTTGGCTACTCACATATCGTTGGATGATCAGAGCATGTTCCTCACTATCGATATGATCGGCAGACACGTCGAGCGTATGATTGAGCACTGCCGTCACAGCCTCCACAAGCTCTGATTTCGTACTCTGGCATACCACACTAATGTACCGCCCTGCGCCAGCGCCCGTTTCGTCCTCTGATGCTGCGCATGATCGGACGATGACTTTATCCTCTGATCCGATAGAAAAAACCTGTAGGGCCAGCCGCACCTGATCGCAGGTGTCCTCAACCAGCCGCTCATCAGCTTTCAGCATGTGTGGGTAACGCAGAAGAGTAAAAGGGATCACAAGCCCCTTCGGTACAAAACGCGCACCAAAACGATGGCCGTAAGCGCTTAAAAATGCTGCCTTTGGGCTTATGCCACGCCATTTGTGGGCTTCTAGCAAGGACACTGGGAATGGGGGGAGGCCATCATGTTGTTGATCGCGCCGTGATACATATCGTTCATATTGCTCTATACAGAGATGAATAATCAAACCCATAGCTGTAAGGCTGAAAACATAGGTTGCCATCGCTGCTGACAAGCTTGCCATGACCAAAACGATCAGTATTGAGGCAAGAGCGCTAAAGATAATGACACGAAGACTGATCGTGTAGATTGCCAATAATTGAATAAAAAGAATAACACCCGTCAAAATAGGGATGATTAGATAAGTGTCTGGCATCAATAGGCTATCGATCCATAATCCCGAATAACCTTGAACAGATGAATATTGGCTAAGCCATGTTGAAAAAGCCAAAGAGCTGATGATCAAAAATATGATGACCAAAATATTGGCTGTAATTTTTAGCCATGGTCGTGAATATCGATTTGATAAGGCATAGCCTCCTGAAATATTGTTACTCGTTATATCACGCTCACCAACACGCCCTAGCAATTGCAATGGCAGCATCATAGCCCGCAAGATAAACGCAAATAGCGCAATAAAAATCACGGCGTCAATACTGAGAGAATTATAGAAGACTGACATCGCGTCATACGGCGCCCGCTTTAATGCGTAGGTGTCGTGCAATTTTGGATTTATCTCTAAGGCAACGCGGTAATCTTCTGCAGAGTAACTATGCGGTATCGAGTTCAACCCCAACCAAACACCACCAGTTTGACTGATGGCATAGCCAATGAGCATGGATTGGTAGGTGGTTTCTTGGTCATAGGCGAGCCCCATATAACGCTTGGTTGGATCAAATTTACTAGCAATGGCTAAGGCTTCCTCCCATGTTTTGCCGTCAAATGATACCGGCATAACACGAGGCAAGCGGATCGGATCACGCAGGATATCCGGCACTGGCCGTGTATCGATAAAAATGATGTCTTCGGCTAAATTGACCAGCTCGAATAAACTATCACGCCCCCAAATCCAGTCACGATTGGGATAGTTAGGCATCCAAAATAAGCCGAGCTCATCAAGCCGTTGATACCCACCATCAAGCGAAACTGCGTTATGACCTTGCGCGCGCAACCAACGGGCAATTAGCTCAGATCGTTCTGGATAATAAGATAGTACGATAACTTGCTCGCCATCACGGGTCTTTTCCCATTGCTTGATGACGCTTGGGTTCAACAAAAAAGCGACATCGCTTATATTCTCAGAGCCGAACAAATAACCCCGCTCATAATAGTCTACCGGCCACCTCACATCGATAAACCGAATATGATCGGGTTTACTGCGCATCAATCTATGCACAGAACGAGCATCCATTGTGAAGTCTGTAGAGCTATCGAAGTCAGAGGCATCAGTGATATGCGAAACAGCCTCTTGTAAAAAGGACTCCTCGATTACCGATAATGCCTCAATATCCAAATAATTTACATCATATCCCAAGCGATAAAGAAAATTAGACACCTGTTCCAAAACTGGTACCCAGGCGCCAATCAAGGTTATGGGCTTATCTACCGCCTCAATAACCGGCAGGGCGTTATCAAGATCGTTTATAGCAACCTGATAAAGCTTGTTTAAATCCAAACTATCGGCATCAAATACTTCATCAAGTGGCCTTGCCTGGAGGACATT
>JBCCBF010000063.1:0-10511 GCA_039814445.1 Pseudomonadota bacterium | reverse complement strand
CTCAGCCCGTCCACGGCTTCGTAACGGTTTTGGCCCGTGCGTTTTGTGACGCCAGAGCCTGTGTCCTCTGCCAGGGTAACCGTACCGCCTTGCCCAGTGCCGGCGAGGCCATAGCCGGTTAGGGTAAAAACGCTGCCAACCTCATTTTGCCCCCGGTAAATATCAAAACCAGCAATCGGAGCTGGTTCGGCCAAACGTAACAAAGCTAGATCATTGGCCGAGCTATAACCCGAGGCATCGGGGCTATAATCGGGGTGAATGATGACATCAGCCACCGCCAGGAACTGCCGGCCCGAGGGTAGGTCCACGGCCACTTGCATGGCCCCCACCGGTTCACCAAACACCACATGGGCTGCGGTCAACACATAGGTACCGTCGCCCAATAATGCACCAGACCCACGGGTTGTTTGATTAAAGATCCCCACGACCGCGTCGGCTTCACCGCCGGCGGCCACCACATAGGTGGGGTCGAATGGATTGTTGCTGGGCACAGACACGCGCGCTTGTGCCTGTGCCGCATCGGTCAGGGCCATGGCCTTCATCCCTTATGTTGTCTCCGAAATATTCGAAGCAAAGGGTATGCCGCTTTGGCGTGCCTGGCGGATGAACAAATCGTTAGGAGGCCGAGCGCATGCTGGCGATTGGTCGGGCGAATTGCAAATCCACATCCCAGGGGAAGAAGATCCAAGTGTCTTGGCTGACCTCGGTCACAAAACTATCGACCAGGGGTCGGCCTAATGGTTTCGCATAGACCGTGGCGAAATGGGCTTTGGGCAGCATGTCACGAAGTATCTTTGCGGTTTTGCCGGTATCGACCAGATCGTCAACGATTAACCAGCCAGCGCCGCCATCCTCGACTTCCACCGCTTTTAGAATATTGGCGTCACCACTTTCGGTGCCGCTATAGCTTGAAATACAGGCGGTTTCGATCAAGCGAATGTCAAGTTCACGGGCGACGATTGCGGCGGGCACCAGGCCACCACGGGTCACGGCCACCACGCCCTTCCAGGGCTTACCATCCACCCCGTCCACAAGACGCCAGGCCAGCGCTTTGGCATTACGGTGGAGTTCTTCCCAGGAGACCGGAAAGCTTTTTTCGGGTTTTAATTCATCATCACTCATGGCAGGCATTTGGCGGCTAGGCGAGGGGAATGGGTTAATCGATAGATTGCATACGTAACCCGACCCAGGTGCTTATAGCCAAGCCAGAAGCACCTGCAAGTCAAATTCGGCCATGACCCGCTCCGCGTAAAGACGCATGGGCCAGTCATAGCCGTATTTTTGGGCTGTTAAATGGCTTTATCGGGCGATTTTCGTAAGACACAACCGGCGATGCGCCATTCGCCGCCCACTTCGACCATCCGATAAATAGCGGTCATCAGTACGCCACTGGGGGCCAATAGGGTGACTGGTTGAATGATTTCCTTCTCGCCATCACCTTTCGATGCCTGATCGAAGCTGACCATCCGTGGGGTCAACAAGGGGGCATAACCGCTTTTCACCATGGCAATGAACCGGTCAGCGTTGCCGAAACGGCGCTGGATGACCGGTGACGCATGGGCAAACGCGCTTTCGGCATCGTCTGCCGCAAAGGCGGCAAGCTGGTCGGTGATCACCGCTTGAATGCGGCTAAGGTCTCGTTGGTCAAGGACCGCACGATCACGTTCCGCTAGCTTTATCTTGTTATCGGTTGTCTGCGGACCTGTTGTTTGGGGGCCGGTGGTGGCGAGGGCGGCTGTCCCTGGTGTTAAGAGCACCAAGCTGACGGCAAAAACGGCAAGGCCGTCTTTGGCTTTTAACAAACGTAACAGCATTTGTTTTTCTCCTAGTCATGGCACCGCACCTTTATAAGGTATATCGAAAACACTATTCGGTAAGCTTATTTTTGCGGCGCAATATCAATTGTTCACTAGGAAAATGAACAAAATCCTATTTTATCTCGCTTTTTACCGTGTCGGCTGATTGCCCGAACAAGACCTTCTTCGCCTCATCCGACACCGTTGGCGCGTTATTGATCGCCTCGGCCTTTTGATAGGCGCTTACGGTCGCCGGGCGTGCTTTGATGGTCTCGAACCATCGTTTCACATGGGGCACATCGTCGAGGTTTATGCGCTGCCGCTCATGAGGGACGATCCACGGGTAGCTCGCCATGTCCGCGATGGAATAGTCGCCGGCGATAAACTCACGATCGGCCAAGCGGTTGTTCAAAACCTTGTAGAGCCGACCGGCTTCGCCCACATACCGATCAATAGCGTAGGGTATTTTTTCAGGCGCATAGGTTACGAAATGGTGGTTCTGGCCCAACATGGGGCCCAAACCGCCCATCTGCCACATCAACCATTGCAAAGTGTCATAGCGACCAGCGGGATCTTGCGGGATGAAACGGCGGGTTTTCTCAGCGAGATAGAGCAAGATGGCGCCACTCTCAAAGATTGAAATCGGCTCACCGCCACCGATGGGATCATGGTCTACAATGGCCGGAATGCGGTTGTTTGGCGCGACCGATAGGAAGGCAGGATCAAACTGCTCACCCTTACCGATGTTGATGGGTTTGATGGTGTAATCGAGGCCAGCTTCCTCCAGAAAAATCGTGATTTTGTGGCCGTTTGGCGTGGTCCAATAATAAAGGTCAATCATGGGCGTTCCTCTGCGCATCGCCGGTTTGTGGTATTGGTTAAGTGATCGCCGATAATCATGGCTTACCGCACTACATGTGGTGTGGTTTTAATCCTGCAATAGCGCGCCACCGATTTCAGTCGCCCTTAGGCCGGATTTTGGGTATCTTATTCAACAGGATAAGGCTGTTTTATTCATGGCTGCTAATATGATGGTTGCCACCAATTGGATTAAAACAACGATATTCTGGCGACGGGCGTGGCACATCACGCTCCAAAATCGGGGGGCTGCATAGCGAATGCGTAAGACGTTTCTTTATCAAGTGAACATCACGCGCGACTGCAACTTGCGTTGCACCCATTGTTACATCCATTCCGACGTCAAAAAGGCATCGGGTAAGATGTCCTCCGAAAACTTTATCAAAATCTTCACCGATATCGCCGAGCACATGGCGCAGATCGGTTATGACCACGCAGAAATCCATGTGATTGGCGGTGAGCCAACCATTCTGGGTAAGCAATTCTTTGATGATAATATCCCGCCCGCTCGTGCCGCGCTGGAAGAAGCAGCGAGCCGAATGGATAAGCCATTTGGTTTTGAGATCATTATGGTCTCAAACCTGTTGTCCCGGGATATCCTGTCGATCGCCCAGCATTTCGATCGAGTGAATACCTCCTATGAGCCGGAGACGCGCTTTCCGAAGCCAAAGCTCGAACAGATGTGGCGCGATAATCTGGCGCTGTTGAAAGACAATGATTTGGATGTGGGCGTGACCACGGCGATGACGAAATATGTCATCGATTACGGCGCTGAAACGCTGCTCGACTACCATTACAGCCAGGGGATTAAGCAAATCCACTTTGGTTTCTTCATCCCATCGGGGGATGGATTGGTAAACCGGGATGAGATGTTCCCGGAATTTGTTGAGACGTCAAACTTCCTGATTGATGCGGCCCATTGGTATTTCGAGCGCCGGGATAAGGACCCCAACTTGTTCGTCAATCCGGTCGAAAGCATGCTCTCAGGCATCAATTCTGGTGAGCCGCTCGATGATATTGTCTGCCCGATTATCGCGGGGTCCATGGACATCGATTGGAATGGCCAAACCGCGACCTGTTTGGAAGCGGGCGGCGGGCTCAACCCAGAATGGCTAGGCAATGTGGTGCAATCATCGGTGGCTGAGGTGGCCTCATCACCGGGTTTCCGCGCCCATGTTCTGGACGCGGCCAAGCCGAAAAAAGAATGCCGCACATGCGACGAATATCGGGTGTGCCGTTCAGGCTGTGGGGTGATTTTTAAATACTGGGATCCTGAAAATGATGAGGATTGTCCCGGGTTTAAGAAATTCATCAAATTCATGCGCAGCTCCCATGAGGATGGCATGCGCCCGCGCTATGAGGAATACCGCGGTAAAGTGGCGTTCTAAATCACGCCAAGATTGAGGGTTAATAGCAGTTTTAGCTGTTGTTCCGTTTTAGCTATCGTTGCTGCGGGTCCCGAACCGGCGGGGTGCGCCAGGCTGGGCATTCGGCGTCGAGAAACGACCGCACCTCATCCATGGACGGATGATCCAGGGATCGGGCGAGCCATTGGGCAATGCGCGGCAAATGCTGCAAGTATTTATCTTTACCATCCCGGCGATTAAGCCGCACAAAAATACCTAAGATCTTGGCATGGCGGCCCACGGCCAAGGCACGGTAATCAGCATCAAACTGGGCGCGATCAGCGGGGGTGGCCTGGGCCAGGTATCGGTCCCACATGGCTTGGGTCAGCTCATCACTCACATCCCGCCGCGCGTCTTCTAATAATGACATCAGATCATATGCCCGCGCACCCAGCCGCGCGTCTTGGAAATCGAGCAAGCCACAGCTATCGACGCTGCCCGCTGGTTGATCCGCGCGCAGCATCAGATTGTCCACGTGGTAATCGCGCAAAACCAAACATTCCCGACGTTGGGCCACATCGCCCATCACCCGGCCCATCATGCTCATGAATTGCTGATACTGGAACGCCGAGGGTGCCGTGCCCATCACGTAATCCCAATACCAATCCACAAATAGGGCCGCCTCCGCCAACAGGGATGGCTGGTCATAGGCCAGAATGCTGCTATCGGCATCCGGCATGGGCTTTTGGTGTAAGTCGGCGAGCACATCAATCGCCAGGCCATACAGCGCGTATTCATCACCCCCGGCCGCTAGCAAGCGGGTGTAGGTCTGGTCGCCAAAATCTTCAATCAGGGCAAACCCATGATCGAGATCGGTGGCGATGATCTCAGGCGCGGCAAAGCCGTGTTGGCGCAGATAATCATCAACCACAATATAGGCGGGTAAATTCTCATGGGTCGGCGGTGCGTCCATCACCAACAACGTGCGATCGGTATGCGTGACCCGGAAATAGCGCCGGAAAGACGCATCCGCTGGTAGGGCTTCTAACTGTGCTGTGGGGTCGAGATTTTGGTGCAAAAACGCCTCGCGCAATGGTGCCCGTGGGTCATCTGTTTGCATCGGTTGAACAGAATTGTCGGTCATCTCAACAACAGCCACAGCACTCTTCGGCATCATTCACATCATCACTAGCGGGGGGCACATCACCGGTATTTAACATGCGGCGGCTTAACCCGCGCTGGCAAGGCGGTTATCCACCATGCGTGCGGTCATCCGCGCGATCATGCGAACAATATCAATATATATCGGTGCTTGGGGCTCACTCAGCGGCAGCATATTCATGGCAGCATTCGCCTCAAAAACCAGCCAACGGCCATCGTCCAACCGCGAACAGTCCATTCCGATATAGTCGAGTCTCAAACCTTCGGTGATCATCTTGACCATCTGGCGGCCTGCTTGGCTGGTAAAGAATGCCTGGGCCTGTTGCATCTCTTGGGTTTCTTCCGCCAGGGTTTTGTCAGCATCAATCACCTGCTGATCATGCTGGGTCATGTTTGAAATCCAATGATCAGAAATCACCACATGCCGGACCATGGGCTCGCCATCAATAATCATCAATCGGGTTTTCCAATAGCGGCCTTCGGCACGCCGGAAATCAACAAATTGCGTGAGATAAAAATCCTGATCCAGCGCGGTGGTTGGTACCGCCTCGGCCAAGGCTTCTTGCGTATCAACCCGGTGTAGATCAACGGCCCCATGGCGGCCCACGGGGCGCAGCAACAATGGCCAGGGCAACCGATCGTCTAATGGCTTTTCAATCAGCTCTTGCCCAGTCTTTTTGAGGACCTGAGGCACCACTAAGCCATCAATATCGGATAAGGCCTGAGCGACCTGGGCCCGATCCGTCTGGCGTACCGCTTTGGGATGGTTGATCACCGGGCGGTTTAGGTCACGGCAGAGGTGCTCGGCCAGGTCCAGGCCATCCGCGTTCACATCGGGGTCAGAGATCGCGTTGATCACCACATCATAGCGTGCGAGATCCATGGCTTTGATCATGGCCATACGCTCGGGGCGCAAGATCAGGCGGTCCACTTGATAACGCCCAGGGTCCAGCAATCGCCATATGTCATTATTACCCTGGACATGGACATCCTGATCCTCGACCCGGCTGCGGCCTAGAGCATACAGCACCAGAACATGCGGGCGTTTAATCGGCTCGGTTGGATCAGCCATGACATCGCCCGATCATGCCGTTGCCGTCATCTGATGCATCCTTATGCTGCCTCATATCACTCGGTGGGCATCATGTAATTCAAGGGCAGGCGGCCACCATCGGCAAAGATCGTCTGGCCGGTAATATAGCTCGCGTAATCCGAGGCGAGAAATACCGCCAGCTTGCCAATCTCATCGGGTTCGCCTGGTCGCCCCAGGGGTGTGCGCGCCAAGATGGCATCGCGCGCTGTCTTGTCGGTCATCACTTGCTTGAGCATATCAGTGGCAATCGAACCCGGTCCTATGGCGTTCACCCGTATATTATGGGGCGCGCAGGCGAGCGCCATGGCGCTGGTCAATTGTGATAGGCCGCCTTTAGCTGTCACATAGGCCAGCTGGTTGGGGATGGCGAGCTGCGCGTTCACAGACGACATATTGATGATGGAACCAGCCCGCTGGGTATCGCGCATATGGCGTGCGGCCACTTGGCTTAACACAAAAGCCGGTCGTAAATTGACCGCCATGACCCGATCAAAATCGGCCACATCCAAATCAAACACATCACCGGCCGCAAGGATCGCCGCGTTATTGATCAGGATATCAACGCCGCCCAAAGTCTCTGCCACCTGGTCGAATGCCGCCACGGCTGCATCAGCATCGGCCAGATCAACCACAGCGCTGATTACTGTGCGGCTAGTTTCAGTACGCAGATGCTCAGCGGTGTTGCTCACCTGATCAGCATCAATATCCAAGAGCGCGACATCCGCCCCATGGGCGGTCAATTGTGCGGCACAAGCTGCCCCGATGCCTTGGGCGCCACCGGTGATCACCGCTGTTTTGCCAGATAATGACATCATCTTTTGTCGCCTTTCATATTGTTCACCGCTGCCGACGCTGACCGAAACATGCGTTTGGTCGGGTGATTTTGGCAAGATTTCACCGCCAAGACCCCCATTTTTGCTCACAATAAGTCACTGATATACCGAATAAATCGTGTAATCGATCGTTCAAACACGATAATTACGATTTTTGTCTTATTTTTGAAATAAACCGATTGTCGCTTTCATTGACGGTCAGCAGGGTAGGTATACAGAAAGTGGATGGCCGCCATGCCATTTACACATGCATCGACATCTGGCCGATGCATCTCCCCGTTAACGTCGCTACCCAAGAGACCTCTATGCCGAACGATATGAACGCTGTTGAATCCCAGGATTTGCCCATGGATCAGGACCACCCTTTGGTGGCGATCACTCAGGCGCGCGTTGATCAATTTCGTATGCATCGTGACAACACGAACGCCCTATACGCGGAAGTTGAGCGGTATATTACCATGCTCAAGGACAATGATTTCCCCGTGGATTTCGAGCGGGTGAGCCAAGAAAAAGCTGCAATCCTTGATGCCGACGGCACCAAAGTGTTGGAAATGGAAATTCAACGCTTGCGCCCTGTAATGTTGTATCCCACCGACCAAATGCCCCAGGGCGGTCCCGGTGGTAAACCCATGGGGCCGCAACCTGGCAGCCGCCGTTTGGCCAGTGGAGCCAGTGGCGCAAATCCATTAATCGACCCCGATGATGACACAGGCCCATCAGATCCTCGTCGTGTGCCGCGTCTACCCGGTCCTGTGTCGCGTGAAGCCATGATTAGCGGCGATAACCCACTGGCGATATCTGCCTCTAATGATGACCAACAGCCTGGTCCTGATAAGGCGTCAAAAGGCAAGACAGGTATGACCATTAGTGAGATTGAAGAAGCTGCCGGCGAGATGCCCGAGGGCGCTAGCCTGACCGGTGCTGGGCCGCAGCAAGTCATGTTTGATCCTGTGCGTGGCATGCCTCCCAGCCCAGCGGCCATGGAAGCACTGCAAATCCGAACCAGCAGCAATATTGCCGAACAGCCACAAGAAATTCAGTTTATCTATGACATGACCAACCCAATCCGTAGCCATTCATTCTTCGCTCATTTGGCGGATGTGGCGGCCTATGTGAAAGATCTGCATGAGCGGCCAGCCGCCGAGCGTAAAGGCGATCTCGCCCCGTTCAATCATGATCGGACGATTGGGTTTGATCTGCCACGACCTGGTTCGTAACACACACAACCAATTATTTTGGTTAAGTGTCAGTTTTCCTTAGGAGTTTTCTAATAGGTCAGTGATTATTACGTACTGAAATTATGAGATGTGTGTGGGCTGATACGGCGACGGTTAGCCCACGCCGGACGAGAGGAAGGGGAGAGCCTGTCGTCCAATTTGGGCCTTTTTCGTGGTATCCACGGAAAAGGCCCTTTCTTTTGCAGATCGTATCCCCTTGTGGGCACGCCGCTGATCGCATCAACCAGGATAACATCATGGGCAAACGCCGTTCTCCTCGATCTGTTAGGGGGCTAGAAGGCCTCTCCCGTGTGCGGTTGTCGGAGCATTTCTTTTTGCGCGACTTCCTCTATTCCGAGGTCGCGGCCCTGCATGGTTTGGATAATATTCCCGACGACCCTGATGTGGCGATCGCAGCCGGCGAACAGCTGTGCCAGCAATTGTTGGAGCCGCTCCAGCAGCATTTTGGCCCGCTTGCTTTGCGCTCAGGGTATCGGAACGCTGCCCTCAACGCCTTCTGTAACAGTCAGGGCTATAATTGTTCCCGCAACCCGGCCACGGCTGCCAACCATATTTGGGATATGCGTGATGATCGCGGTGGCATCGGGGCCATGGTGACGGTCGTGGTTCCGGCCTTCTTGCCCGAATATGACGCGACCGGCGATTGGCGTCCTTTGGCCTGGTGGCTGCATGATCATCTGCCCTATTCCGAGATTTGTTTCTTCCCGAAATTGGCGGCGTTCAACCTGGGTTGGCGTGAGTTTCCCTTGCAAGAAATCCGTTCCTTCGCCCCGCCCAAGGGGTTGCTATTCAAGCCTGGCATGACGGTTCCAGAGACCCGGCCATACCCCCGTTGTCTGACGTGAAAAACCTAAGCCTCAGCCAGGGCTGCCTTACCGGCTTGTCGTTCGCGCCACAGAATATAAAGCCCGCTCGCCATCACAATACTGGCCCCAAGACCGGTGACCAGGTCTAGCGTCTCGCTAAAGATGACATAGCCATAAAGCAACGCCCAGAGCATCTGGGAATACTGCATGGGGGCGACGACGGCGGCTTCGCCTAACCGGTAAGCCATGAGGATGGCGAGCAGGGCGACGAAGGACATGACCCCGATCAAGCCATTGAGCCCTATATGTCCCAGGCTCGGCGGGGTAAAGAAAAACGGCACCATCATCCCGGTGGCAATCAGCACCGCCAATGAGGGATAGAGCACTTGCACCACCATCCGCTCTGCGTGGCCCACTTTGCGGGTGATGACACTGTTCAAAGACCCGGCGAGAGCACTGATTAAGGCGGCCCCATGGCCGATGGAAAGCTCGGCATAACCTGGCCGTAACACGACCAAGATTCCTATTAAGCCAGCAATGATCGCCAGCCATCGATGGATACCGACTGACTCACGCAACATGGGCATGGCCAACAGGGTGATGAAAACCGGCATGGCGAATAAAATCGCGTAGCAATGAGCGAGGGGCAGATGGGCAAAGGCAATAAAAGTACCCAGCCCTTGGACAATGGTTGCGATCGATCGGGTCACCATCCAACCGGGATAAACCGGCCAAAGGCTACCCTTTGTGCGGTCCATCACAATCATCCCGATCACCAGCGGCATATAGAAAACAAAGGTGATGAACAGGACTTGGACCGAGGAATAATGAGCACCCAGCATCTTGATAAACACGTCATGGGTGGCCCAGACGCCGAAGGCAATCAGCCCATAAATCGCGCCCTGAAGATTATGGGATAAGCCTGTCATCATTGGCAGCGCGGTGACCTTGATAGTGACCCTGAGAATGACCGTGCAGTTACCGTGGTCGTGAGATTAGTGGCGCGGTTTGATGGCGCTGTTCTGCCGCTTGGCCGGCACCGCGTCAATGCTAGATCAACGGCTTGCCTGTAATCATTTCTTGCCGGGAAACACTGTGATTCCAAACCCCTGGCTACGCAAAACGACCGCACTCATTATATGCTGATCACAACATAACTGGCGCCCCGGCTATGACACTCTGACCGGGGTAGCTTGGCCGGCAAACAGCATCAGCGTGAGGATATATGAGCTGGACCCCTTATCTTGACCCCGAATGCCCCGATGCGGGTGATCTGGACGCTATCGAAACCGTAATCGTCCCCCGCGCCCGTGATTTGGGCGGCTTTGAAGTGCGCCGGGCGTTGCCCTCGGCTAAACGCCAGATGGTGGGGCCGTTCAT
>JBCCBF010000348.1:0-2821 GCA_039814445.1 Pseudomonadota bacterium | reverse complement strand
CGACGGCGTTCGACCCCTCTACCCTGCCCAGGAACGGGACAGTTGCGTGAGGCACGGGTTGGTCGAGATTCGGAACAGCGGTGATCTCCGGAAGTGGCTGCTGACCATGCCGCGCGAGGTCAGCGGGATCATCGCCGCGCGGATCGCTTTGCGCGTCTGGCCGCTCGCACGCTCCGATGTTTTTGCGGATCCGGACAACCGTCGCGTTGCCCTTCTGTTGCCGAAGTTTCGTGCTGCGGCTTCGCCCTGGGCTGCTGCCAAATGTGCAGCCCAGGGCGAAGAGCGGGTCCGAGTCGCCGCCACCCACGCCTCCCTTGCCGCCGACGCCTACCATGCGTCCCGCGCCTCCATATCCGCCCCCCAAGACGCCATCGCCGCCGCCCGAGACCACAAATGCCAGGTCACCGAAGCAGGGTTAAGTGTTGAGGCTCGCGCCGCTCTCCTATCCAGTTATCGGCTTACGGGACAGTATGACCTTGGCGAAAAACTATATTGGTCATTAATCGAGCAGGCCCAAGCCACGGAGATGGAGGCCTGGCTTTTACATTTCGAGATGGCTTGTCTTTATGGACAATCAGGCCGTTATGAGGAGGCCAATAATCTCTTCGGACAGCTTTTAAGCCTTGTCCCTGATCACGCCCGGTGTCTCGCAAACCTCTATCAAATTGCGTTAGACGTCTGTGATTGGCCTCTGCAGAGGAAATTAACCCAGGCGCTGACCGCTATTGCCAATGATAGCCAGTCCCCACAACGCTATTACGCCTATCTGGCGATACACCGGTTCTCTGTTTGTGACGACCCCAAAGCCAATTTGGCCATAAACGCGGTCAGGTCTAAACACCTCTTTCCACAGGATGAATATTCTCATCCCGCCAGGCCAAAGAATTCAGCCCCCCAAAAAATACGGATTGGGTATTTGGGGGAGCCGTTTCGTAATCATGCGCGGGTGCATTTATTGACCGGTGTGCTGGAGCACCATGATCGGCAGCAGTTTCACATAACAGCCTTTGGCACCGGCTATGATGATAAAAGTGTGGAGCGTGAACGGTTTGTTCAGGCGGTGGATTGCTATCGTGACCTATATCTGGCGTCTGACCAGGCGGTCGCCGAACACATTGCAGCGGACCAGATTGATATCTTGGTGGTCACCGATGGTTGGAACCAAGGCCATCGCATGGCGGCCTTATCCGCCAAGCCGGCGCCAATCCAGATCGCCTATCTGGGCCACCCATGCACCACCGGCGCGCCCTTTATTGATTACGCCATCGTCGATCATCATACCGCGCCCACGGGCCATAACGCCGAATTTAGCGAGCCGCTGATACGCCTGGCGGGCACATATCAAGCCACCGATAATAAACAATATATTCCAACGATACCGGAGAGTGCGGCGGCTCGTGGTGAGGCGCGGCGTGAGCATGGTCTTCCCGCGGACGCCCGGGTGTTTGTGAGCTTCAATCAAGCTTACAAGCTGGACCAAGGCACTGTTGACCTATGGTTCAGTATCCTAAAAGCCGTGCCGGGTAGTGTCTTGTGGCTGTTGCAAGCCCACCCACAAGCGGTGATTAATTTGCAAGCCGCCGCTGAGCGCGACGGGATCAAAGCCGAGCGTTTGATTTTCGCACCGAAGGTGAAAAAAGCCCCACATCTTGACCGTCTTGCCTTAGCGGATATCGGCCTGGATCCCTTGATTTATAATGGCCACACCACGACCAGTGATGCCCTATGGGCGGGGGTGCCGGTGATTGCCAAAGACGGGCGACATTTTGCAAGCCGGGTGGCCGCGAGCCTGTTGCGGGCGGCCGATTGTGATCAGCTTGCCGTGCCTGATATCGATGCCTATCGAGAGCTAGCTATCAGTCTGGGGCATGACCACGAGCGCTGCCGCGCTTTGCATGATCAGCTGATCAAAGAGCGGTTGAATTGCCGCCTGTTTGATACCGCCGCGCACACCCAGCTATTGGAGCAAGCTTACCGCGCCGTGTTCGATCGTGCGGTGGCCGGACATCGGCCCCAGGCTATGGCGATTGATGGATAGTTGGCAGGCATACAAGCTGCCCTAATCTTGCCGCGAAGCTGTGGCGAACTTATGTCTCTCTGACAATCACACCTCGTTCCCAGCCTTCTTTTCATCGCCTATGACCCAAATCACGAGCCATACAACGCCTGAAACAGGGTCCAGCAGCACGATGAGTGAGGCGGGGGAAGCGCTGGATGGTGATGGTGACATATGGGTTGATAATGAAGAGCTTGTCACTAAAGGGGGGCCGCCGCCCCGTCGTGCGTGGATTGCGGTGCTCTTGGCTTTATTGTCGCCCATCGCAGGCGTCTTGTATGCCGGCGCACCCCGTTGGGTTTTGCCGTTTTTAGCCGCGCAAATCATCATGGCCGTGTGGCTGTTGATTGGTGGTACGTCGAGCTTCATTGGTTTTTTCGGTTACCTTGCCCTGTTATTCGCCCAAGGGTTGGCCGGTATGATTGTGGCCGGGATTATGGCCATCAAAAACCGTCAGCTAACACAGCTAGCGCCCTATCAGCGATACTGGCTGTATCTATTGATTATTGTGGGCTTTGGGGTGGGCCAGCGGGTGGCGGCCACGGTGGAAGGCCCCGCCGCTGTGGGGGTTAAATCGAGCTCCATGTTCCCGACGATCTGGAGTAGTGATTTGGTCTTGGCCACGGGCGGGCCCTATAACCGCTACGAACCCGCACGCGGTGATATTGTGGTCTATTGGCACCCGAAACAACCGGGTGAGCGATGGATTAAGCGTATCGTGGCGCTGGCTGGGGATCGATTGAGCCTTGAGGATGGTTTGATCGT
>JBCCBF010000299.1:0-3595 GCA_039814445.1 Pseudomonadota bacterium | reverse complement strand
GAGCGCCAGCGGATCGAGATCCAGATCCGGACCAAAGATATGCATGAGAGCGCCGAGCTGGGGGTGGCTGCCCATTGGGCCTACAAACAAGGCGCGCCGGGGGCTGATACCCCCAAATTTCGATGGCTGCGGGACTTTCTCGATATCCTTGATAACGCCCAGCGACCCGAAGAATTTCTGGAGCACACCAAGCTTGAGTTATTCCAAGACCAGGTATTTTGTTTCTCACCACGCGGTGATGTGATCGCGCTGCCCAGTGCCTCCACGGCTGTGGATTTTGCCTATGCCGTGCATTCGGATATCGGGGATACCTGTGTCGGGGCAAAGGTAAACGGGCGGCTAGTGCCCCTGGATACCAAGCTGAACAATGGCGATCAGGTTGAAATTCAGACCTCGAAAAACCAAACGCCGTCACCGACCTGGGAACGCTTCGTCGTCACGGGCAAGGCGCGGGCTCGTATTCGCCGTTTTATCCGTTCGCAACAGCGCCAGGAATACGCCTCGTTGGGCAAGGCCATGGTGCAAAAGGTATTCCGTCAGGAAGGCTATGAGTTCACCGAGAAGGCCGTCCAAAACATTCTGAAAACCATGCGGTTTGATGAGGTTGATGATTTGTACGCCGCGGTCGGTATGGGCAATCTTACCAGCCGCGATGTGTTCAATACGATCTTCCCCGGCCACCGCAGCGAAGTGGCCGAACAGCTGCGTTCTAAGGCGGCAGAAGAAAATGTCGTGCCGATCCAAAAAGCACGCCAGGAACGCCGCCGCCGCAACGATCACCCGGTGCCAATCCGTGGTTTGATCCCGGGCTTGGCGGTGCATTTTGCTCGCTGTTGTCACCCGCTACCCGGTGACCGGATTGTCGGGATTGTGACCTCGGGTAAGGGGGTGACGATCCATACGATTGATTGCGACACGCTTGAGAGCTTTGCCGAGACGCCCGAACGGTGGATTGATGTGGCCTGGGATGTGGGGCCAGAAGCGCCCGAAGAGCATACCGGGCGGTTGCAAATTACCTTGGCCAATGAACCGGGCAGCCTGGGAACCCTGTCGACCGTGATTGGTAAGAATGATGGCAATATTCTGAACCTAAAGGTCACCAATCGCAGCCTGGATTTCTGGGATATGTTGATTGATATCCAGGTGAAAGACGTACGCCATCTGACCAATATCATCGCGGCCCTGCGCGCCACGCCGGTGATTAACGCGGTGGACCGCGCATCTGGCCGCTGATCGGTGTCATGGTAGCGCCTTGAGCGTCGCTGGCATTTTGTCACGCAATCACCACAAGACTGTACGCGCCTTCCTGGTGATATTTTGCTATTTTGATTTTGTGGGGATGGTTATGCCGCAGTCTAGGCACCATATAGTGCTAAAGCCATGCGGTTAAATATCTGATTTGTTTTGTTATTATGTTCCGTCGTCGGAAGCCCTTGGGGTGGACACAGCAGTTAAAAGAACTGATCTGGCCGAAGGCCGGATGGCGGCGTGTGGTCATGTATCTAAAGCACCGTGTGTTTCGCCTGCGGGCCTCGCCCTATTCTATTGCGGCTGGTTTTGCCTGTGGGGTGGCGATGTCTTTCACCCCGTTGGTGGGGTTTCATTTCATCATTGCCGCCGTGCTCACCTGGCCGATACGCGGTAATGTCATCGCGGCCGCCTTGGGTACCTTGATTGGCAACCCGATTACCTTCCCCATCATGTGGGGTGCGTCTTATCAATTAGGGCTGGTTATGTTGGGGCGGCCATCCCTGGTGGCGGCTGATGGCAGCACGGGGCTGGCGGCGGCGTTGCAAGACATGGCGAATAATTCGTTTTTGACCAATGTTATTGAGATCACGGGGCCGTGGATGCTGGGCAGTATGGTTATCGGCCCGTGTGCTGCGATCATCGCCTTTATTCTGGTGCGGTTCGGGGTGATTGCCTATCGCAAACGATTGCCGGCAGACCGCCTGCGCCGGTACCAGAAACCAAAGGCGGCGAACCGCTCTTCTGGTCCGGCCCAAGCAACGAAACCGGCGGAATAATACACCTATCCTCTCGGTTATCTTTGGATATTACCCATGAACACGAACACTCATCCGGCCCTTCGCTTGGGCGTCAATATTGACCATGTGGCAACCCTTCGAAACGCCCGGGGCGGCGTGCACCCTGACCCTGTCCGGGCCGCGGTCGAGGTGGAGCGCGCGGGCGCGGATGGCTTGACCATCCATTTGCGCGAGGATCGCCGTCATATCCGCGATGATGATGTGCGCCACCTGGTCGAGATTTCCCGCCTGCCGATTAATTTGGAATTAGCGGCCACCGCTGAGATGCAAAAGATCGCCCTGGAAGCACTGCCTCATGCGGTGTGTATCGTGCCAGAAAAACGGGAAGAGGTGACCACTGAGGGCGGGCTCGACGCCAAAGGGCAGGAGGCCGATTTAACTGCTTTCGTGGCACCGCTGGCCAAGGCGGGTATCCGCGTGTCCTTATTCATTGATCCAGAGCTTGACCAATTGGAAGCCGCCAAGCGAATTGGGGCGGGCGCCATTGAATACCACACCGGTGCCTATGCCGATGCCGTCTCTGACGAGCAGCGCCGTGGGGAATATCAGCGTTTGGTAACAGCCGCGGCGGCCACGGTGGGGACCGGTATTGAATGCCATGCAGGCCATGGGCTGAATTATGACAATGTGGTCGCCATCGCCCAGATACCCGAGATTATCGAGCTTAATATTGGTCATTTTCTGATGGGTGAGGCGTTGTTTGTCGGCTTGGTCCCGGCCATCGCGCGCATGCGGGCGATGATGGAAGAGGCCCGCAGCCAGGGTGCGGTGCCGCCCGCTTTGGTGGAGTAAGCGCCGTGATCATTGGGATTGGCAGTGACCTGATCGATATTCGCCGTATTGAGAAAACGTTGGACCGTTTCGGTGAGCGTTTTATCAACCGCGTGTTCACCCCGGTGGAAATCAAACGCTCGGAGCGTAAGGCCCAGCGAATCCCTTCCTATGCCAAGCGCTTTGCCGCCAAGGAGGCCTGCTCAAAAGCATTAGGCACAGGGTTTCGTGCGGGCGTGTTCATGAAAGATTTGGGCGTCGTTAACTTACCCACCGGTCAGCCAACCATGGCGCTTACCAACGGGGCTGCCCGCCGATTAGAGGCTTTGATACCCGATGGTCATGAGGCGAGAATCCACCTGACAATCACTGATGAACCTCCCTACGCCCAGGCCTTGGTTATCATTGAGGCGTTGCCATTGGTCGCGTCTTAGTGATCGGCGCTGGACAAGCGGTGAACAAGACCGTAACCCTTGGCCTTCATTCCACAGCGTCGTGATGGTGCGAACACCAGGCGAGGCGAATAAAGGACGTAAGACTTGGCCGGGCATTTTCTAGACCCTGAGGGCAAATCAGACAGTAAGCCGAGCGAGGCAGAGATGATCCCGCCTAAAGCAAAACAAGAGGGTGGTTTTGGCGAGGTTCTTAAGATCTTTGTCAGCGCGTTTTTCATCGCGTTTTTGATCCGCAGCTTTGCCTATGAGCCATTCAGCATTCCCTCAGGATCCATGCAGCCGACCCTGGAGATTGGTGACACCCTGTTTGTGTCCAAATTT
>JBCCBF010000199.1:0-5393 GCA_039814445.1 Pseudomonadota bacterium | reverse complement strand
TCTACAATGCCATTGTAGCGCTCTCCCAGATGAGCTATAGCCCCGGCACCAATCTTGAAGCAGCGTATGTAGGCGGTTCGGCGCCGCCTGGCAAGGGGAATTTATCCTGGCGTGAACTGTCCCGCCCTTATGGGTTTGCTTAGAACTTATAAGAGAGGCTCACCGCACCGAATTGTTGCTGCGTGCCCTGGGTTTTGAATTCCTCCGTGCGGGTCACATAAGTCCAGGCTAGCTGTACATCGTAAAGCTGCATGGCAATGCCCACTTGAAAATCAGCAACCAATGGTCGGCGGTCCACACGTGGGCCGCCATCGCGTAATAGGTTGCCATCTAAAAACATATTATAGGCCACCGCGCGCCCGGCGACGCCCGCGAAAATATACCAGCTGAAATTATCAGGCGGGTCAAAGAAACCGCCGCCGGCCAGGGCAGGCCGCACCCGCGGTGGGCCAAAATCCTGACGCAAATCTTGCCCTAATCGAAAGGTTAGCCCTGCCTGCGCCTGGGTCCGCACATTGCCCAGGCTAAAGCCCACGCTGGGTGTTATATCAAAACCATAACCATCAAGCAGATCACCGGACGCGCCCTGCCAATCGTACAGGCTGCGAAAACTGCGATCATAGGTCAGCATAAAGGCCGGTTCGGTTTTAAGCTGGTTGTCCCAACCTTGGGCCTCATCCACGCCAATCAGCCGGTGGAAGTTATTCTGAACCTGTTCGCCCCCGGCTTCATCCCCCACGAGGCCCAGTTGCAGCGATATTGTTTCCAGATGTTGGGCGCTTTCTACCTGCAACGCCGCTTCACCATATACATAGCCGGCATAGGGGTGCTGATTGGGGCGCGGGGTGCGGGCTTGGGTATCTTCGGGGGTGAAAATTGAATGGCCGACGGCTAGGCCATAACGGATGTTGTCGGTGCCATTGGCTTGCAGCAACACCCGGGCCGCTTTGGCAGGAAAGCTGCCGAGGCTTTGGGTCGGCGACAGATAGGATAAGCGGTTGCCGTTGGTGTAGTTTCGGTCGGTGCCGCCAAACTTATCATTCTCCCAAATAAAGGTAAGCGTGCCGTTATCATCGTGACGCAAATGACGGGGGTCACCGGCGGGTAAATCCTGGCGCGCCACCGGTTCGGCCTGCAGCCCGATGGTGTCAGTCGCATTAGGCACTGTTTCGGATACGGTTCCGGGCTCTGCTTCGGATCCTGGCGCGTTTTCTGCTTCCGCTACCTGTGCCGGCGCTGGCTCTGGCGCTGGGTCAGCCGCCAGGCTTGAGCCCGAAAACAAAATCAGCACCGCGGTCATCGCGGTGCTGATCATGATAGATAGAGTTGTCCGGGCGTACGGGCGCGGATTAATCGTCATCGCTGCCGCGGCGTTTGACGTCACTAAGGTCACCATCCTCGTCATCGTCATCATCGACAAGGACATCATCGCCTAAATCATCACCCAGATCATCGCCTAAATCATCGTCAAGATCGCTGGTATCGTCGTCTTCGTCATCATCATCATCATCGCCATTATCGGTGGCACCGGCGACCACAGCGTCGTCACCCGCCAACTCGTCGATCTCAGCGATATCGTCTTCTTCCTCGTCCAGCTCATCATCATCGTCATCGGTGCTGGCCGTGGCTTCCAGATCCTCTTCTTCTTCCTCCTCTTCCTCTTCTTCAGGCTTGGCCTTTTTCTTGGAGGCTTTCTTGGGGTCTGGTTTTTTCACCTCGTCAGCCGGCACCCTTGTACGCCGTGATTTCAACATCGCTTCGGGGTCATACACAGTGCCGCACACAGGACAAACCGGAGGGTTTTTACCCATGTCGTAATAACGGGCGCCGCAATTAGGGCAGATGCGTTTGATGCCGAGGTCAATCTTACTCACAGAAGGACAATCCTTATCGGGTAACGGGCAATCGGTTTGAGGTGTCAAAAGACAAAATGGAAGGGCGACGTATAAAGAATACTGACATAGCCACTATTCGTGATCATGCCACCCCTTAGATGATTTCTAAGTTCGTCACGGCTTTGCCATGTGGCGCGTGGCTTGTCAAAGTCAAAGTGACCGGGTATTTCCCATAAGGGAAACTTGACAGTGATCGATCACGGTAGTCCCTGTGTTTCTTCGATCAATCAAGCCATCGCTCCCACGGCTTGGAATAGCAAAAAACGGATAATTCTCATGGCCCATGGTGGCACTCCTACCCCAATGGCGGCACGTCGTTGTGATGCGTTGCATGGCACCACACGGGTGCCCGGTGACAAATCGATCTCCCATCGATCGTTAATTTTTGGGACCTTGGCCGTGGGTCGGACTGAGGTGAGCGGTCTGTTAGAAGCCGAAGATGTATTGAACACGATGGCGGCCATGCGTGCCTTGGGCGCTACCATTACCCATCACAAGGGGCCGGGTGGCCGGATATCGATTGATGGGGTGGGCGTGGGCGCTTTAACCGAACCCGATTGTGTCCTTGATATGGGCAATAGTGGGACCGCCGCACGGTTACTCGTCGGCCTGGTCGCCACCCACCCGTTTCACAGCTTTTTTACCGGCGACGCTTCCTTGGTCAATCGCCCTATGGCTCGGGTGACCGAGCCGTTATCAGCCATGGGTGCCGCGTTTTTGACCCGTCAGGGGGAAAACGGCACTGGGCGTTTGCCGATGCTGGTCCAGGGGGCAGAGGTGGCGGTGCCAATCAATTACCGTTTGCCCGTACCGTCGGCGCAGGTGAAATCCGCGATCCTCTTAGCGGGCTTGAACACACCAGGTGAGACTACCGTGATTGAAACCGTGCCGACCCGGGATCATACCGAAAACATGCTCGCCCATTTTGGCGTGCCGGCCAGTATTACGACCTTGGATGATGGGGCCACCGCAATTACTGTGACGGGCCAGCAAGCCCTGACGGCTGCCGATATCATCGTACCCACCGACCCAAGTTCAGCGGCGTTTCCCATGGTGGCAGCGCTGATCCGTCCTGGCTCGGATGTGACCATTGAAGCGGTGGGGATGAATGAGCGCCGCACCGGCTTGTTCTTAACGCTACAGGAAATGGGCGGTGATATTACGGTGATGAATGAGCGGGTGGAGGCTGGCGAGCCCGTGGCTGATCTGCGGGTACGCGGCAGTGATTTGCATGGCATTGAGGTGCCGGCCGAACGCGCGGCAAGCATGATTGACGAATACCCCGTGTTATTCGCCGCCGCATCCTGCGCGCGGGGCACGACCTATATGCCGGGCCTGCATGAATTGCGGGTGAAGGAAAGTGACCGCCTAGCGACCATGGCCCGTGGTCTGGCCGCGTGCGGGGTGGATTTAACAGAAACGGAAGACAGCCTGACGATCCGTGGGACGGGCGAGCCACCCCGAGGTGGTGCGACCGTGGAAACGGTCTTGGACCACCGGATTGCCATGAGCTTTCTGGTGTTGGGTCAGGCAACCGCAGAGCCGATCGTGATCGATGATGCTCGACCAATCGCCACAAGCTTTCCCGTGTTTACCAAGTTAATGGAGCAACTGGGCGCACAACTTGACCGCGCCCCAGTATAGGCGGCGTATTCCCGACGACGCTGTTGCGTGGCCTTGCCTCACGGCCTGGTTCCGCTAAGGCTGGCTATAGGCCTGCAAGCAGACGATCCAGCACGGCATTGGTATCGGCATGAAATTTTTCCAGATCCCCATGGTTGTGGATGTAATAATCCGCCATGGCGATAGGGCCGCCTTTCTCCAAGTTCTCAATCTCTGCGAGATCCCGAGACCGCGCCTCGCCATAGGTTAGCGGGCGGATTTCGCGTTCGGCCAGGCGTTGGTAGCGTAAGCGTTTGGGCGCAACGATCCCGACCAGTATTAGATCATCACCGAAGGCTTCTTTGAGCGTCCGGTATTCAGAAAAGCTGTACAAGCCATCAATACCGCAGGGTTTTCCCCCATCGCCGGCTTTAGCGCGTAGCTGGGGCAAGGCTAGCTGGGCCATGGCATCCATGCCAAACCGCGCCCGCAATTCTTCACGCACCAGTTTCTCATTCTCCGGTGTCCCAGGCAGGCCGCGGTCTTTCACTTCTTTTAAAACCAGGCCACCAAAGTAAATCAGCGGCAGGCCACGGCGGCGTAATTCTTCAGCAAAAACCGATTTGCCCGAGCCGGGCATGCCAACAGCAGTAATTATCATCGCAAGTAATCAAGCAGTTAAAGGTTAAAGACAGGCTTGCATCCCTAGTCATCGACCACTATAACCCGCTCGTCCAGTGGTTTGGTTGACATATCCCGATCCCCGCGCGGCGCGCGTAGCCTTCATGCTACGGGCGTTTTTGTATTCCGGGGATGCGGTATCCACAAACCACGGGCGTCATGGCCTCACCAGGTTTTTTCGTCGTCGTTGCCCACGACCGGCGTTCGAATGATCGGGTGATCAAAGGCTGAAACCAACTCGAACCAAAGTGTCGTGTGCGAAAATTGGAGTTTTCATGGCTCAAGCTGCCGCTAAACAGCAAGAAGAAAAGATGTCCTTTGCCGATATGCTCGATGAGTCCCTCGGGGATTCAGAAGGCTTTGAAGGATCCGTTATCAAAGGCGTTGTGATCGCCATTGATAGTGACGCCGTCCTCGTTGATGTCGGCCTGAAATCAGAAGGCCGTGTGCCTTTGCGCGAATTCGCCTCCCCCGGCCAGCCACCAGAGCTGACTGTCGGTGATACGGTTGAGGTGTATGTGGAGCGCATGGAAGACAAGAATGGCGAAGCTGTTCTGTCCCGTGAAAAAGCCCGCCGGGAAGAGGCGTGGCAACAACTGGAAGCCGCCTTCAACGAAAGCCGCCGGGTCACCGGTACGATCTTTGGCCGCGTGAAGGGTGGTTTCACCGTCGACCTCAACGGCGCTGTGGCGTTCTTGCCTGGCTCACAAGTGGATATCCGCCCCGTGCGCGATGTATCCCCATTGATGGGTACGCCCCAGCCCTTCCAAATCCTCAAGATGGACCGCAGCCGCGGTAACATCGTGGTGTCTCGCCGCGCGGTGCTTGAAGAGAGCCGCGAGGAAGCCCGGAGTGAATTGGTCGCTAGCCTGCAAGAAGGCCAGGTGCTCCAAGGGGTGGTCAAAAACATCACCGATTACGGCGCGTTCGTCGATCTGGGTGGTGTGGACGGCTTGCTGCACGTCACCGATATCTCATGGCGTCGCATCAACCACCCATCGGAAGCTCTGCAAATTGGTCAGTCGGTGGAAGTTCAGGTTATCCGCTTTAATGCCGAAACCCAGCGTATCTCGCTTGGTATGAAGCAGTTGGAAGCCGATCCATGGGAAGGCGTCGATGCCAAATATCCCGTGGGTGCCAAATTCTCTGGCCGCGTCACCAACATCACCGATTACGGTGCGTTCGTGGAGCTGGAGCCTGGTATCGAAGGCCTCG
>JBCCBF010000223.1:0-4883 GCA_039814445.1 Pseudomonadota bacterium | reverse complement strand
CGGTCCAGGGTCGTGCCTGCCTGCCAGTTCACCCGGTAGGCCCGGGCCAGACGGCCCAGGGTGCGGTAATCATACACCGCCCGGCGGCCCGGTGCGGGGGCGGGGGATACGGCCTTTTCAGCCATCTCCATATCCAGCCCATCAAACAGATCGCCCAAGGTCACTTGATCGCCATCAACCACGGTTTGTTGGCGGATGGTGGCGGCGTCTGCGCTGATGGTGGCAAACAACACCCCACCAATCACCGCCGTCGCCAAAAAGGTACGAAGCAATAACCGCCTGACACGTCGAATGATCATGATTTGGTTCCCTCTCAACCTCACCCTAAATCCCGTTCAGCCCTATCCGACCTGGTTCAGGACGTTGAACATCTCATCCACGGTCTGGATAACCTTTGAGTTCATCTCATAGGCACGCTGGGCGGTGATCAGATCGGTGATCTCGTTCACGATGTTCACGTTCGAGCTTTCCAAAGCACCCTGTTCGATGGTGCCGAAGCCCACATCGCCCGGGAAACCATCAATGGGGTCGCCTGAGGCTTCAGTGACCAGGAGTAAGTTGTCACCAATGGCGTCTAGGCCGTTGGGGTTGGCAAAGATGGTGAGCTGAAGCTGCCCAACCTCGACCAAATCATCCTGGGCGTCGAGCTTGACGAAGACAGACCCGTTACGGTTGACCTCAATGGCAACGCTATCGTCAGGCACGGTGATACCGGGCTCGACGATGAACCCATCAGGGGTCACAATCTCACCCTCATCATTCAAGGCAAACGCCCCAGACCGGGTGTAGGCGGTCTCGCCATTGGGCAATTCCACGTTGAAATAGCCATCGCCATCGATCGCCACATCCAAGGGGTTCTCGGTGAACTGCAACTGGCCTTGTTCATGGATCCGGTAAACCGCGCCGGCCTTCACGCCCACGCCCACTTGAATACCTGACGGCACCACGGTGCCGATATCCGAGGAGGTGGCACCAGGACGGCGTACATTGAGGTACAACAGATCCTGAAACTCGGTACGCTGCCGCTTAAAGCCGGTGGTGGTAAGGTTGGCGATGTTGTTCGACATCACCTCCACGTTCAGCTGCTGTGCCAACATCCCGGTGGCTGCGGTGTTAAGTGCTTGCATCGTAGGATACTCCCTCTAGCCCTTGGCCTTAATCGGTTGGCTTGCGCTTTGTGCCGAGCCCTGCCCAATCAAGGGGTCAGTCTGTCAATCAATCAAAGTTAGTTGGTGCCGCTTAATTTGCGGATGGCGCGGCCAATCCGCTCATGCTCCTGGTTGCCCATGTTTTGGGCGCGGCTATAGGCTCGGCTGATCGTAATCAGATCCGTCATGGCCGTAATTGGATTCACATTGGATCCTTCCAACATGCCTTGTTGGATGGTGGTGCCTTCATTGTCCTGTTCAGCCTCATCGGTGGTGCGGATACCGTCCCCCCGGGGCTCCATGAATTGCTCGCGGTTAAAGCGCACCACTTTGATCTGGGCGATCACCCCGGTTTCGGTGGACAAGGTGCCATCCTCAGCGACCCGGATTTGGGCATCACCATTGGGGATGTTGATCTCGTTATCATTGGTGTCGAGTACGGGCAGGCCCTGGGTGTTCACCAACCGCCGGTCGCTATCCAGCTGGAAGCTGCCATTGCGCGTGTACCCACGGGCGCCACCGCCCAGGTCAACGGCGAAAAAGCCGGAGCCATTTAAGGCCATATCTAAGGGACCACCGGTGGGCTCAAAGGTGCCTTGGCGGAAATCAGTAAAGGTGCCGTAATCATTGACCATCGACATGCGCCGCTGGTTCCGATCGCGGAATTCCTGGCCGTCGATCTTCTCAATATATTCTAAGAACATCGGCTTATCGGCCTTAAACCCCGGGGTGTTCATGTTGGCAAGATTGTTCGACAACACGTTCATCCGGCGCTGGGTGGCGACCTGACTGGATAAGGTAATATAACTCGTATTTTCCATGACCCTTGTGGTCCTCTCACACGGTTTGGCCGGTTATGGTGCTGGCTTGCCTTTCAAGGCGGCCTGATCACAATCTCGGCTTGCCCGGTGTAAAGCAGGAACCGTGCCAAAGGCTGTGAGTGGGAGTTTTCCTATCCTTGCAGGCGGTAGTCAGCGCGTATCTGGTGCCCGGTGATCGCCGTGACCGGATGTTTCATGCCGGGTGGTGGGCAGGAAACGGCATTAACCGGATGCAAACGGCAATTGTTACAGGGTGCCTTGTTGCGCGCGGCGTGATTGCACGCCGCTGGTGTTGCCTTCCTCTTGGTGACAGGCATCTTAATGACAGGCGCTAATGATCACGCTCGTGATCAGCCCCACCGGTTTTGAGTTGATTTGCGGTGATCGTCAGTTGCGGTACACTGCACTTGATAAATTGTGTTGTGAGTCATGGTCGCTAAAACAGGGCTAAGAGGCACACGCACCCGTACCATCACAGGACTATAAATAGATGTCTGATCTGGCTGTTGAAGACGAAGAAGAACTCGAAGAACTGTCGCGGACCAAAGTGGGCGGCAAACGTGTTGTCTTAATCGTTGTTGCCTTATTAGTGCTACTGTTAGGCGGCGGTGCCGGGCTTTATTTCACCGGCATGCTTGACCCACTTTTAGGGCCCAGCGAGGAAGAGATCGCCGCCGCAGAGGCAGAAGCAGCAGAGGACGAGGCCTCCGGTGTTTTCTATGACATCGACAACATGATGGTGAACTTGAACGCCCCTGGCCGACAGCCTCGATTCTTGAAAATGAGCATTAGTATTGAGCTGGGCAGCGAGTCTGATGTGGCGAAACTGGAACAGTTATTGCCGCGCGTGAACGATCAGTTCCAAACCTATCTGCGTGAATTGCGGGTGGAGGATCTGCAAGGGTCAGCTGGTATCTATCGCCTGCGCTTAGAGTTATTAGACCGGGTAAGCCAGGCGGTTGAACCGGCCGAGGTGCGCAATGTGTTGTTCCGCGAGATGTTGATCCAGTAACGCGAAAAGGCGGCGTGCTAAGCTGGTTTATCCACGGCGTTTTGATAACGCTTCATTCGTAACGGCACAAAATGTGCATAGCCTAATGGGCAATATGTTTACCGGGTAAACAGCAACCGCATTTGGGGCAAAGGTTAAGAGCATGAGTGACGTCGATGGCATGTCAGAAGAAGAGCGTCTCGCCGCTGAATGGGCTGCGCTTGCCGAAGAGGATGACGAATTTGGTGATGGCGAAGCGCCTACCCGGGTCCTCAACCAAGACGAAATTGACAGTCTTTTAGGCTTTGACCAAGACGCCGATGATGATGCCGAGACCTCCGGGGTTAAGGCTCTCGTTAATTCCGCCCTGGTTAACTATGAACGCCTGCCGATGCTGGAGGTGGTTTTCGACCGGGTTGTCCGGTTGCTTTCTACCAGCTTGCGGAACTTCACCTCCGATAATGTGGAGGTCAGCTTTGATCAGATTACCTCGGTACGTTTTGGGGATTACCTGAACTCGATCCCGCTGCCCGCCATGCTGGCGGTGTTCCAAGCCGAGGAATGGGACAATTACGGCCTGCTCGTGATCGACAGTGCGTTGATCTACTCCATCGTTGATGTGTTACTAGGCGGCCGTCGTGGCACCGCCGCGATGCGGATCGAAGGGCGCCCCTATACCACCATCGAGCGCAGCCTGGTGGAGCGCATGGTACATGTGGTGCTGGCCGATATTTCAGCAGCCTTTGACCCCCTATCGCCCGTGACCTTCCGGTTTGACCGGCTTGAGACAAACCCACGTTTTGCAGCGATTGCACGCCCAGCCAACGCGGGTGTCTTGGCGAAGTTCCGCATCGATATGGAAGATCGCGGCGGCCGGATGGAGCTGATGTTGCCCTATGCGACCCTGGAGCCGATCCGGGAATTGCTGTTGCAGATGTTTATGGGTGAGAAATTCGGCCGTGACTCGATCTGGGAAGAGCATTTGGCCAGCCAGCTATACCGTACCGATATTCAGCTCAGCGCCGTTTTGGGTGAAATGACGGTGCATTTGAACGACTTAATCAACTGGACTCCGGGTACTCAGATTGTTCTGCCCAACGGCCCTGAGCATCTGATCGATTTGCGTTGTGGTGACCGGACGATGTTTTTAGCCCGCATGGGCCAGAAAAATGGCAAGATCGCCGTTAAGATTGAAGAGGATATTGACGACCATACCGAAGAATAGGGCGTTGACGCACCCAAGACCGGTGAGAGGGCGGTGGTGCGAGGCGATCTTTACACAGGGTTAACAAAGAGCCGTCAGGCTGTTTGGGTCGGCACAAAAGGGCACGGTAGCGCCCGGTGAGGGAAGAATATTATGGGCAACATCGTTAGCCTGGTTTTGGATTTGATCTTAGTGGCGCTGTTGGTGGCGGTGCTGTTCCACGCGATTAAGCTGTCGCGTAAAATCACCGCCTTGCGGGAAAGCCGTAAGGAAATGGACGCCACCATTCGCCAATTCTTTGAAGCCTCGGCCAAAGCCGAATTGGCCATCAAGAATTTCCAGAAATCAGCCAGCGATACCTCTGCCAAGCTTGATGGGGACACCAAACGGGCTCAGTTATTAAGTGATGAGCTTAAGTTGATGATCGATAGCGGCAACGGCCTGGCCGAACGATTGGAAACGGTGGTTGAGGCCGGTCGTGCGGTGCCCGGTTATGGCACCCAGCCAGGGCTTGGCGGTAGCGTTGACGATGGCCCACCACCGCTTGCGGCCTCACTCGCACCCCCCAAGGCAGCGCCGGCCAACCAGCCAGCCGGGCCGAAAGAGGTGCGCGGCGAGGATGCGCCAGCGCCCGGGTCGATAGAAGCAGCGGCGGAAGAGGCCGATGATGGTGATAGCGGCGGGGCGGCCCAAGGCGACCGACAAGAGGGCCGCAGTCG
>JBCCBF010000186.1:0-5786 GCA_039814445.1 Pseudomonadota bacterium | reverse complement strand
GGCCCCACCAGGGCGACTTTTGAGCCCGCCGGGACCTCAAAACTAATGCCCTTCAGGATCGGCCGCCGCTCATCATAACCAAATGCCACATCCTCAAACCGCAAGATGGCCGGGCCAGGGGCGATGCTCGCCCCATCGGGCTTATCGACCACCTCGGCCTTTTGGTGCAGCAGCTCAAACATCCGCTCCAAATCAATCACCGATTGCCGCAGCTCACGATAAACAAAGCCGAAGAAGCCCAAGGGTTGGTAGAGCTGTAAAAGATAGGTGTGAACCAGCACAAAATCACCGACACTCATCTCACCGGCAATGATGCCTTTCGCCGACAGATAAAGTGCGATGGTCAGCCCCACCGCGATGATTGTCGCCTGGCCCACATTGAGCGCTGACAGCGATAATTGGGACCGCACGGCGGCATCTTCATACCGTGCCAGCGCCCGGTCATAGCGGCCGATCTCATGGCGCTCATTGCCGAAATACTTCACGGTTTCGAAGTTGATCAGGCTATCGATGGCGCGGCTATTGGCTTGCTGCTCGCTATCGTTCATCTGCCGCCGAAATTGCAGGCGCCATTCGGATACCCGCACGGTGAAATAAATGTAGCCAAGCACGGTGACAACGGTCAGCCCAGCAAAGCTGAGGTCAAAGAAGCTCCACAGAATGGCGGCAACCAACACCAGCTCCAGCAAGATCGGCACGATGCTGAACAGGGCGTAATCAAGCAGCGTCTGCACCGCCCGCGTACCGCGATCAATCGCCCGGCTCAAGCCACCGGTGCGTCGCTCCAGGTGAAAACGTAAGGATAAATCGTGCAAATGCTCGAACACTTGCAAGCCAAACCGGCGCATGGCGCGTTGAGCCACCCGGGCAAACAGCGCCGCCCGGCACTCGTTGAACACCATGTTCAGAATGCGCGACAGGCCATAAGCGACAATCAACAGCACCGGGATGGCAATCACCGGATTCTCGGCCACCATCTGGGGGGGACCGGTCAATTGATCCACCGACCGCGCGAAAAAGATCGGCGTCACCACGTTGAAGATCTTGGCGATAACCAGGGCTGTGAGGGCCGTGACCACCCGCAATTTAGTATCCCGATCACCCTTGGGCCAAAGATAGGGCATGAAGGCCCAGACCGACCGCAGACCGCTGAAATCCTGTTCAGTGTTCAACCGCTCCGCCGTCACCGCCGCCGAGGGCGCGGCGTTCGGATCAATCGCCGCATCGTCTTTGCTGGAGCTTTCGCTGGATCCTTGCTGGGCAGCCGCAGTTGATCGTACGGGCCGACCATCAGGCGATGTGGCGTTTGATTGGTTTGTCGAAGGGATATCAGTCATGGCGATGACATAGGCGCTGACATGGCAAATGTCGCTGTTTGATCGTCAAATTATATCAACAAGCGCAAATAAAGGACAATATTCCTATAATTTGGTTGATATGCTGCATAAAGGATTATATTCTTACAGCCCTATTCACCACCCTGCCTATGAAAGACGCCCCATGCCCACCAGCCTTCCCATCGACAGCCAAGGCAACGCCATCCCCGCGCTGCGCCCCCGACCTGGCCACGCCCGCGAATTAACCATCACTAGCACAAGCACACGCATCGCCAGCCCCTTTGCCGCCGACACCCAAGTGATCAGCCTCTATGCCACCGCTGACGCTAAATTTGCCCTAGGTGACAGCACCATTGATGCGTTGAGCAGCGATCATTTTCTGCCCCGTGGCCAGATGCTCTATGTGGCCATTGGCAATAAGATGCGCGTGCGCGCTAGTCACTTGGCGGTGATTGCCACCGATAGCAATGGCACCTTGCATATCTCTGAGCTTGATTAGCATCGCTTTTACGGCCCGATTAACCGCGCCCTATTCGCCCGCCAAGGTGGACCCCGCCAGCCCATGGCGTCCGCACAAATCATTGCGATGGCCGCCAGGCTGGTTTAGGTGATGGGAATACCTATTCTCAGAACCAGCCACAGCCCAGATAACAAGCGCCCATGGATAAATTCACCCAACTGACCGGCATTGCCGCGCCCCTGCCATTGATCAATGTGGATACCGACATGATCATCCCCAAGCAGTTCTTGAAAACCATCAAGCGCACAGGCCTAGGGCAGCATTTATTCGATGAGATGCGGTTCACGGCCGGCAAAAAGGAAATCGACAGCTTTGTGTTGAATAAAGCGCCCTACCGGGATGCAGAAATTCTCATCGCTGGTGAGAATTTTGGCTGCGGTTCGAGCCGAGAACACGCCCCCTGGGCCTTGCTCGATTTTGGTATACGCTGTGTTATTGCACCGTCTTTTGCCGATATCTTCCACAACAATTGCTTCAAAAACGGCATCTTGCCAATCGTGCTGCCGCAAGAACAAATCGATGCCCTGATGGATGACGCCCAAGGCGATAATAGCTGTCGGATGACCATTGATCTGGAGACCGAGACCATCACCCGGGCCAATGGTGAGACCCTCGCCTTCTCAATCGACCCATTCCGCCGGGATTGTTTGCTAAACGGCCTTGATGATATCGGCCTTACCCTCAAACACGAAGGCGATATCACCGATTACGAAGCGGGTTTAAGCGCCGAGCGCCCCTGGCTGATCGCCCAATCTTCATAAGCCGCGCATTCGCCAGCCAAAAGCCTAGAGAGCTAATAGCCGTGGCCTCACCATTCTGCGTATCGGAATATGCGCAACCCGTGCTATGGTAAGACCACGTTAAGAAGTAACGGCAGGTATCGGGTATTTCATGGCAGCCACCAGCAGCAGCGCAGAACAGCTTGCTAACTCATCCCGAGTTCTCAATCTGTATGAGTTAACCCGCCGGCGCGCCCGCGCCATGCCGCCGCCGCCCATGGATGATGGTGATCAACCGGGTGATCTGGCGACCGACACCCAGGTCGACGCTGATACGGGCGGTGACTTCTTCCTCAACGATACGCTGAACGAAGCCGTGATCATCAAACATCGGCTCAATGATGATGATCGCCGCCGGATGCTCAACGATCAGGCCATTGTCGGGACCAAAATCTTTGTGCGCTATGGCGGCAATGATAGTTTTGATGAGAGCGGCAAGTTCATGTTTATGGGGCAGAAAGATTCGGCCCAAGTATTCCAAGAACATTTTGGCCTGGATGCCCAAAGCCGCCCCGATGACGCCCGTGATTTGGGGTTGTTAACCATTATCGACCGCCTGCCGTCGTTGGACCCATTTTTGTTACGTGACCGGTTGATGCAGTCTGATTACCAAATCGATCCGGCTTATTTCCGCCTGTCGGAGGCTGAAGCAAAGCGCTACCGGACCCATGTGATCCGGGAGTTTTATCCCCTGGCGCAAATTGCGTTTCGTAATGCAACGGACGTGGATCGCCTATCCAGCTTGATCGTGGATAAGATGTGGGAAGCAACAGATCTTAAAGTGCTCAAACCCATGATGGATGCCATGGAGATCCCCTATGAGCAGTCGAACGACATCTTTTTCAGCTGGAAAGGCTTTGTGTATTACAAGCTGACCATGCAACGCCTCGCCGACGGCTTCGCAGGCTTCATTACTAGCCTGCAAGCGGCCAAACCGATCAACATGCCGACCAATATCGTCAGGCAAGAGATCGAAGCCTTGCGCCCCCGCCTGATCAAAGCGTTGCGTGAAGAGTATGAAACCGCAAGCCAGCAGATCGAGGAATATGACCACGCCTACCGGCATCAGATGATCCGCCTGTCTAAACCGCAAGAATTCACCAAATTCTTACGGTTCGCCCCCCGGCGCTTCGAAAAACTGGGAGCCTCTGTCGCCGGGATCGAACACGCCCAGAGCACCTGGAAACGCCGGTTTGGCAGCCAATTTGAACCGGTTGTTCCTGGCCAGGAGTTTTTGGAGATCCTCAAGGATTACGCCGAAGGCTTGATGCTCCGTTAAACTAGGGCTGGGGCCAAAAATACGGCCATAATCCTGGGAATTGGCCCCAGGGATGAACCATCGGCTATGCACGGCTCTGGCTAGACAGGGCCCCAGACAGCCACTAAAACCATCAGCGTCATTCCAGTGGCCATCATGCCAGCCTGTATTTCGACAGCACTCCCCTGTCCAACGAAAGCATACCCCATGTCTAAAACCATCTTGATCCTCGCCGGCGACGGTATTGGCCCCGAAGTCATGGGCCAAGTGCGCCGGGTGATCGATTGGCTCAACACAACCCGCAGCACTGATTTTGACGTGGTGGAAGATTTAGTCGGCGGCGCATCAATCGATGCCCATGGCGTGCCCCTCACCGACGCGGCGTTACAGCGCGCCAAAGATGCCGATGCCGTGCTATTGGGCGCCGTGGGCGGCCCCAAATGGGATCAGATCGACTTTGCCATCCGGCCTGAGGCAGGCCTGTTAACCCTGCGTAAGGAGTTAGAGCTGTTTGCCAATCTGCGGCCAGCGCTGGTCTTTGATGCCTTGATTGATGCCTCAAGCTTGAAGCCTGAGATTATCCGCGGCCTTGATATTATGATTGTGCGCGAGCTGACCGGCGGGATCTATTTCGGCGAACCCCGCGGGATCGAAGACCTACCCGATGGCACCCAGCGCGGGATCAACACTCAGGTCTACACCACCGCTGAAATCGACCGGGTGGCCCGGGTCGCCTTTGATTTGGCGACCAAGCGCCAGGGCCGGGTCTGTTCATGCGAAAAGGCCAATGTGATGGAAAGCGGCCGCCTGTGGCGCGCGGTGGTCCAAAAGCTGCAGGATGAGGAGTTCAGCCATATCGAGCTCAGCCATATGTATGCCGATAACGCGGCCATGCAGTTGCTGAAAAATCCACGCCAATTTGATGTGATCGTCACCGATAATCTGTTCGGCGATATCCTGTCCGATGAAGCCGCCATGTTGACGGGTTCTTTGGGCATGCTCCCCTCCGCCTCCCTGGGCGCCACCGATGCCAGCGGTAAACGCGCGGCGCTTTATGAGCCGGTCCACGGCTCCGCCCCCGATATCGCGGGCCAAGATTTGGCCAACCCCTCGGCCACTCTCCTGTCATTCGCCATGATGCTGCGTTATTCCTTCGATATGGGGGCCGAAGCCGATCTGGTGGAGGGGGCCGTCCAAGGGGTGATGACCGGCGGCATCCGCACCGGCGACATCATGGCCGAAGGCTGCACGAAAGTAGGCACCACAGCGTTTGGCGATGCGGTATTAGGCGAACTGGATAAGCGTAAAGCGGCGGCTTAACCCATCCGTCGGGCGTTTTCGGCAATGAGAACGTAAAGCTCGCGCATGAGTTGTTCGGGCTTCATCTGGCCCATGGGCATGTTATCGACCAGGTATTCAAGCAGCTCCTCGCTGGGCTGCTTGGGGATGATCTCGAACCCCTCACGACGCAGCACCGCGATCACCTCGGCCCCTTGCTTGGCGTAATCCTCGTTGAAAAACGATTTATCCGCGGTTTTGATCGCACCAGCAATCGTGCCCACGAGGTTCTTTTTAGCCATAACTCTTTTTAACCATACCGGTGTAAACGCGGGGGTAATGCCGGCCTTATGAGGCGGCCTTGGGTTTAATCTCACAGCGGATTAACTCAGCGTCCAACCGCCCGGTTACAAACAGGAAAAACATCCGAAAATCGCTGTAAAGCGACCACAGGGGATAGGTGAAGGTGGCGGGCCGGTTGCGTTCGATCAACATATGACTGCCCCAGGCAAAACCATAGCCAGCGACCAGGGCCGCCAGCAGATAGCTGGGGTCAAAACGGATAATCGCCATGACCAGGAATAACAGGGCGATCGCCGTGCCGATAAAGTGCC
>JBCCBF010000328.1:0-3214 GCA_039814445.1 Pseudomonadota bacterium | reverse complement strand
CAAGGCTTTGAGATGCGTGATGGGGTCGCCCATGCCACCGATTGGTTGGCGATTATCTTCAACCCATCCATGCCCTATCGGTTAACCCATACCCTGTTGGCCAGCGGCCTCACCATTGCCTTTGTTATCGCGGCCATCTCAGCCTTCCGCCTGCTGATCGGCGACCGCAGCGAGGCGGTCAAGACGGCTTTACGGACAGGCCTGTTCATCGCCGCGGGCTTGATCCCGCTACAGATCTTGGCGGGCGATCTTCATGGCCTTAACAGCCTCGAGCATCAACCCGCCAAAGTGGCCGCCATGGAGGGCAATTGGGAGACCGGGCCCAATGTCCCGCTCTTACTGTTTGCTTTGCCCGATGAGGAAAGCCGCAGCAATCATCTGGAATTGGGAATCCCCAACGGTGCCAGCCTGATCCTAAAGCATAGCCCTGATGGTGTGGTGCCGGGCTTGAATGATTTTGTCACCGATGATGGCCAAGTCCTACACCCCCCCGGTCATGCCCGTTTTCTGGTCATTCCGGATCATGGTGGGCCTGGGCATGTTGATGCTGTTGGTGTCCTGGGCCGGGGTGTTCATGACCTGGCGGCATAAGCGGCGGGGCCAAGATATCAGCGCCTTGAACCCGTGGTATTTGCGTGGATTGGTCTTGATGGGCTTTTCCGGTTGGTTCGCCACCGTGGCCGGTTGGTACACCACGGAAATCGGCCGCCAACCATGGGTGGTCACCGGCTTGCTCACCACGGAACAAACCGTGGCTGACATTGCCCCCCCCCTTGGTAATGAGTACTTTGATCGCCTATATCGTGATCTATGGGGGGTTGTTGGTGGCTTATATCAGTGCCATCGGTTACCTGGCTCGCAAGGCCGCCAAGGAAGCGGGCGCCACCCCACCGAAAGCCACGCCACCCAATGCCGAGATTGGCTCTGCCTACGCCGCCATCGTGGCGGCGGAGTAAGCCGATGCTGTCCCTCACCCCTGTCCTTCACCGCTATCCATCTCCCATTTCGCGCTGAACCAGCCTGCGCTAGCCCGTGCAGTACGGGCGATTAATCTAAAGGTTTGAACCATGTCCTTTCTGGGTGATCCCACCATTTGGCTACCCATCGTTTTCGCCGGGCTTATGGGCTTGTCGATCTTGATCTATGTGGTGCTTGATGGGTTTGATTTAGGGGTTGGGATCTTATTGCCCCTGGGCGATGACGGCGAAAAAGACCGCATGATCGCGTCCATCGGGCCGTTCTGGGACGCCAATGAAACCTGGCTCGTAATGGCCGTTGGCTTGTTGTTGGTGGCCTTCCCCGCCGCCCATGGTGAGATTTTAACCGCCCTCTATCTGCCCGTTGCTTTGTTATTATTCGGGCTGATTTTCCGAGGCGTTGCCTTTGAGTTTCGGGCGAAAGTAGCACCGGAAAAGAAACCCCTCTGGAACCGCATTATCTTTGCCGGTTCCTTGGTATCCAGCCTGTCCCAGGGCTTCATGCTCGGGTTGTATATTATGGGACTCGACTACACCCTGACATCCGTGCTGTTTGCCTTTTTGATCGCCCTGTGTCTCGCGGCCGCCTATGCCTTTATTGGCGCAAGCTGGCTGATTTTGAAAACCGATCAGGCGCTGCAAAAACGGGCTGTGTTGTGGGCAAAACGAGGGTTGTGGGGAGTAGTGGCTGGGCTGATAGCTGTGTCACTGGCCACCCCATTTGTCAGCCCCCGGATTTTCGAGAAATGGTTCTCGATCCCTGAGTTTTTATTGCTGCTGCCATTGCCTTTGATGTCGGTGGGCTTGATCACGGTTCTGTGGCTTGCTTTACGCCAATTACCGACGAAAAACGACCAATGGGCCTGGTTCCCCTTTGTCAGTGCCACCTGTCTGTTCTGTCTGGCTTTTGCCGGTCTGGCCTATTCCTTCTACCCCTATGTGGTACCAGAAAAGCTGACCATTTATGACGCCGCTAGCGCCCCAGAAAGCTTGTTTATCATCTTGATTGGCGTATTTTTTGTGATGCCCGTTATTCTTGGCTACACCGCTCTGTCTTATGTGGTGTTCCGCGGCAAGGCGACAGAGCTGCGGTATGATTGACCGGGGCGGTGCTTAGGCTTCAACCTTGTTGCGTTTCCCGGCCCCGGGCCAAGGCCGCGTCCCAATCCTCATCACGCGCGCCCGTGGGGATCATGTTTGGGAATTGAGCTCCCGCCGCCTTTGGCAGGGCCAAAAGGTTCACATCAGGCTTCATATCAGAGAATAGGTTTTCTTCGAATTTCTGGAAATTCTTGGGCTGATATAGATCGGCAAAATGCCACCAGGCTTGGTAATCAAAGGCATCCAAGAGATCAAAAACCCAGCCATGGCGTTCCAAATTGCCAGCATACGCCATGAACAGCGCCGGCTGCAGCCGGGTGATGAGATCACGCGCGCCGTTTAGCACATGCATCTCGCTACCATTGGCGTCGATCTTGATTAATTTGCAGCGCTCCAATCCCAGCTGATCCAGCGCCAGGACCTGGATTTGATCCCCCTGACCTTCCACATTGGGCAACCGGGCGAAATCCTGGCCCTTTAGCGGGTTCATCAAGGGGGCTTTGGCCTGTCCCGGCTCTTTGCCCACGGCCATACGGTAATCGAATACGTTCACCAAACGGTTCAGGGCCACATTCATCACCATCATCTGATGATTAAGCCGGGCCGGCTCAAACGCATGAACCACGCCGCCTTTCACCAGCAGCTTACGGGCCAGGGGCACCGTATAGGCACCGATACCCGCCCCCACATCGATGACCAAATCATCGCCTTCTAACAGCTCAAGCAAGACAGAGATTTGCGGGTCGTAAAGCTCACCATAATGGGCCAAGGCGCGGCCCTGGACCGTATCGGTTTTGTAAAACCCAAATACCCCGCGCTTACATTGGCGAATATCGAGGAAATCAGCTTGATACAGGCTGTCTTTACCGGGCGATTTGAACATAATTTGTCAATACGGGTTGCGAGGCGTTGCCAGCGCGCGATGGCCAGCCCGCTGGTCAAAAGGTGGTTTTCGCTTGCCTGGGTGCTGCCCGATCAGGCATCACGACCACGCATGCTCGTTGAACGCATCCTGCCCGGTTCATCGGCTCGCGCCAAGCCTGATCCGTCCGTAACCCCAGACACGCTTTATGATCGCAGCGATATCGCAACCCATCCGCAAATTGTATGACTGGAGCCTGGGTGTCGCAGCCCAT
>JBCCBF010000041.1:0-13451 GCA_039814445.1 Pseudomonadota bacterium | reverse complement strand
GGTCGTTAATGGAAAACTGGGTATTGGTTGCCTTGCCCATGTTTATTTTCATGGGCTTGATGCTGGAACGATCGGGTATCGCTGAAACCTTGATGCAAAAATTCATCCTGGTGTTTGGTCGCTTCCGTGGCGGTCTGGCCTTGGCGGTGGTGATCATCGGTATCTTGCTGGCGGCCTCTACGGGTATTGTGGGCGCGTCGGTGGTGTTGCTGGCGGTGCTATCGATGCCGATCATGATCCAGCAGAATTATTCCAAAGCTTTTGCCTCCGGCGTGTGTGCGTCAGCGGGGACCTTAGGGATTTTGATCCCACCCTCGATCATGTTGGTGATCATGGCCGATCAGCTATCCTTGTCCGTGGGTAATTTGTTCATGGGCGCGCTGATACCCGGCGTGATGTTGGGTTTGCTTTATATCGGCTACATCTTGATTGCTGCGAACATCAAGCCGACCCTGGCCCCCCCCCCCACTGATTTGCCGCCGATCACGGGCAAGTTGGTCCGCGAAACCTTGTTGGCTGTTGTCCCGCCGATCGTGTTGATCCTGGCAGTGTTGGGGTCCATTTTCTTCGGTATCGCCACGCCGACGGAGGCTTCCGGCATCGGGGCGTTCGGGGCGACCATCTTAGCCTTGGTCAATAGACGGTTGAGCTGGAAAGTGATTGATGAGGTGGGGCGGCAAACCATGCTGACCACCGCGTTTATCTTTGGTATTTTCTTAGGCGCTAGCGCTTTTGCCCTGGCCATGCGCTGGTTGGGCGGGGATGCGTTTATTGCCCATTTGCTGGGCAGCCTGCCCCTGCCTGATGTGGGCATTGTGGTGTTCATCCTGGTGCTTGCCTTCCTGGCTGGTTTCTTCCTGGATTGGCTTGAGATCACCTTGATATTCTTGCCTTTGATGGCGCCGGTGGTCTTGGATTTGGATCTTGAGCTATTAAGCTTGGCGGGTGAGGATCAGCTGTATTGGTTCGTGGTGTTGTTTGCGGTGAGTTTGCAAACATCGTTTCTGACACCACCCGTGGGATTCTCGCTGTTCTACCTAAAAGGGGTCGTACCGCCGGGGGTGACCACGGTGGATATTTACAAGGGTATTATCCCGTTTGTGATCCTTCAGCTTACCGCCATTCTGCTGGTCTTCCTGTTCCCAGATTTGGTGTTGTGGCTGCCTGAAGTGGCTTATGGCTAGCCCGGCTGGCGTTTTAGTCATTGAAAGCGATGGGGTAGGGCAGTAGAAGCGTTGCAGCTGACCGCCCCGCCTATCTCTCCCCCAGGGGCTGCCAGCGTCCTTCACGATTGCACCATAAGAATTGAGATCCCCCATGTCGCTGATCGCAGGCTTACCCGATCGCCAACAAATCGCCGAGCTTAGCGCTCGCACCCTACTGGAAATTGAAGCGGTTCTGTTTAACGCCGAAGAGCCCTTCACCTTTACGTCGGGTAAGAAGAGCCCCGTCTATATCGATTGTCGTAAGATCATCGCGTTCCCGCGAGCCCGCCGTCTGTTAATGGATTTTGCGGTCGCCAATCTGGTGCGTGATATTGGGGTTGAGCGGATTGATTGTATCGCCGGTGGTGAAACAGCGGGCATCCCATTTGCTGCTTGGCTTGCCGATAAGTTTGATTTGCCCATGTGTTACGTGCGCAAAGAGCCAAAAGGGTTCGGGCGGATGGCCCAGATCGAGGGCGATTTGAAAGAGGGTGCGCGGACCCTGCTTGTGGAAGATTTAACCACTGATGGTGGTTCCAAGGTACGGTTCGTTGAGGCCCTGCGTAAGGCCGGTGCGGATGTGACCGATACCTTCGTGATCTTTCATTACGGTATCTTTGATGCCAGCCTGGACACCATGGCCGAACTGGAAATCCGGCTCCATTCCTTAACCACCTGGTGGGATGTGCTCAAGGTGGCCCGGGATGATAAATGGCTCGACAGTAAGACCGTGCAGGTGGTCGAAGACTATTTGAAGGCACCGGTCACCTGGTCCGACGCCCATGGCGGTGCGAAGGGTTAAAACCCGCCACCGGTTGACATCGGCCGGGTTAACGCCCCGCGATATCGGGTTCTAGCCGTAACTTCATCGACAGCAATTGCAGCAGGTCGCGCATGGAAACCATGCCGATAAATTCCTGTTCCTGCATCACAATCAGGCTTTGTTCGTTCAGCTGGCGCATCCGTTCGATAGCATCGGCGGCATCGGTCTGGGGATCAACAATGACATCGGGTGTCACCGGTGTCATGAAATCAGCCACCGTTTTCCAAGGCCATTGTTTCCGGTCGGTACCGCGGATCGCATCGATGGAAATCTGCCCGGTGAGCGTGCCGTTCTCAACCACAGGGAATGTTTTCAAATAGTGCTGATACACATAGCCATCGACGAATTCCTCAATGGTCATGGACCGGGTCACGGTGATCACGTCATTGCGCATATAGCGGCTGACAGGATTGCCAGTGAACAGATAATGGGTGGTGGCCTCGCGGATGCTTGACCCGGCCGCGGTGGTGATAAAAACAGCCAGCAAAAACGCCCATAAGCCACTGGTGACATTGCCCTGCATCACCTGGATAGTGGCCACCAGGCCAATCAGGAACGCCAAGGCAGACCCGGCGTGACCCGCCATGCGTGTGGCCCAAAGCCGGTCATGGCGCCAATGCCATAACAGCGCGCGTAACACACGCCCGCCATCCAAGGGGAAGGCTGGGATCATATTAAAAAAGGCGAGGGCCAAATTCACCACGATCAGATAGGCGGCCATGGTGCTGGCCATGGTTTGGCCGTTGCTGCCGCCAAGCACTTCGAAACTCGCGTAAAAGATTGCCGCCAGCACGATGGACATGGCAGGACCAGCCAAGGCCATGAAAAACTCATGCTTAGGGACGTGGCGCTCTTCCTGCATATCCGCGACGCCGCCGAAGATCCAAAGGGTGATATCACCGATCTTCATGTTGAAATACTTGGCCACTAAGGCATGGCCGATCTCATGCATCACGATGGAAAAGCAGAGGCCCAGAAGACCCACGATGCCCATTTGCCAATACATCTCATTGGTCAGGCCAGGAAAGGCGGAGGGGAAATAATTAACCGCCAAGGTCCACATAATGAGAACCGAGAGCAGGAACCAGCTCACATCCACATGGACATAAAAGCCGTAAAGCCTAAAGATTGTAATCCGATAGCCCAGCATCGGTGTTATCGCTCCCCCATCGAAGAACCAGCGTTTATTGACCGCTAGAGGCTGACCAGTCTGTTCTGGTGTGGCCTGGGTGTGAGTATGTCGTGCGGATAAGGTTTGGGGAAGTCTCATATCGCTGATCTTGCCAGTATCGTCATCAATAAATGACTAATGGCCAGACCAACCAGCGGTTCCCATTTCATCTATAGCGGCAAGATAACCGTGACTTTCAGCCCGCCATAATCGCTGTCATCCAGCTGGGCATCGCCCCCATGGCGCCGGATGATATCCCGGGCGATGGTCAGGCCCAGCCCAATGCCGCCGGTGGCAAGGTTGCGTGAGGGGTCCAGCCGAACAAAGGGCTTGAACACTTCTTCCCGCTGGTCGGCTGGAATCCCGGGGCCGTTATCTTCGATCTCAATCAACACCCGCTGATCATCTTGGCGCAGGCTGACCCAGCAATGTTTGCCATACCGGCCAGCGTTTGAGATCAGATTGGTCAAAGCCCGGCGGATCGCCACAGGGCGCACAGGCAGCACAATACCTGGCTTGAGAGCGGCAATGATCTCGGAGCCTTCACGCCGGCCATCTTGAATGATGCCACTGAGTAAAGCCGCCAAATCCGTCGGTGTGGTCTCCTCACCCCCCTCGCCACGGGCAAAGGCGAGATACCCTTCGAGCATGGTTTCCATTTCGGTTAGATCATGCTGAAGATCCTTGGCCTCCTCATCCTCAGGCATCATCTCCAATTGGAGTTTCATCCGAGTGAGGGGCGTGCGTAGATCGTGGGAGACTCCTGCTAACATGGCCGTGCGTTGGGCGATCTGGCGGGTCAGGCGATCCCGCATCACTAAGAAAGCCACCCCTGCCTGGCGCACTTCATCGGCGCCTTCGGGCTTGAAGGGCGAGGCTTGATCCCGGCCTTTACCAAACGCTTCGGCGGCGTCAGCCAAGCGGCGAATAGGCCGTATCTGATTGCGCATAAAGATGATGGCGATGGAGAACAGCAAGATGGACGAGCCCACCATCCACATCATGAACACATAAATGGTGGAGCTGAAAAACCGGCGTAAGGGGGCGATGACCCGCAACACCCCATCATCCATCTGGATGCTGATCTCCACCCAATCTTGGGCGAACCACGGATCCACTCGAAATGGCTGAGGGATTTTCTCGGCCAGAGCCTGGTTAAGCCAGCGGCGAAGATAGGGATCCCACCATTCCCGTGCGGGTTCCGGGTCAAGCGTCGCGCCCTCGTCAAACGAGACCAAGAGGGCGGTGGCATCAGCGGTAAGGTCAAAGAGCCGTGATTGATTGGCGGCACTATTATCATGGGCGAGTTCGCCAAGGATCATAGCGATTTCACCCGCCACGGCTTTTGATAGCCGTTCGGAGATCGTGTCCCAATGCCGGTCATAAAAGACGATCGTGGCGATCAGCTGCACCAGCACCACTGGGGTGACAATGATCATCAAGGACCGACCGAACAGCGTTTTCGGCAAGATTTTCTTGATCACCCCCCGGGACCGGCGACGGGCCGTCATGGCGTGTTCGTAATAGCTGAACTCTTTGGTGTCCTGGCCAGGATCCGGCGCGGTGAAGGGTTCGCTGAGGGGCTCGGTGCTGGTGCTAGTCGAGGGGGCGGAGGACATAGCCTTCTCCTCGCACGGTCATCAAATAGCGGGGGTTGCGCGGGTCTACCTCTACCTTGCGCCGCAGGCGGTTCATCTGAACGTCAATGGTGCGGCTATTATCGCCGCTGTCTTGGCCATCACTCAGGGTTTCGCGGCTGACGATCTCGCCCGGGTTCTGGGCCAGTGCCTTAAGCAACCGGGTTTCGGTTTGCGTGAGCTTGACCGTCTCACCATCCTGGATCAGCTCTTCCCGGTCGGGGTTAAACACCCAGGGGCCGATCTTAAGCGGGCCCTCCACGGGCGGGGTCGTGTCCACCGCCGGGGTTGTGCGCCGTAGGATGGAATTGATCCGTAACACTAATTCTTTGGGCTCAAATGGTTTCGGCAAATAGTCGTCAGCCCCAGCCTCCAAGCCGGTAATCCGGTCCTCGGCTTCGGCGCGGGCTGTGAGCAACAATATGGGTAAATCCTGATGGCTGGGGTCCAAGCGGTTCGCCTGCCGGATTGACCGGGTTAAATCCGTCCCATCTTCACCCGGCATCATCACATCCATGACGGCCAGGTCAAAACTAAGCCCGGCTAGTTTACGACGGGCCTGTTCAGCGCTGTTGGCTGTGGTGACCCGAAACCCGTTCTCGCCCAGATAGCGGCTCAATAACCGCCGCAACCGGTCATCATCATCCACCACCAAAATGTGGGGCGTGTCGTCAAGACTGGGCTCGGGGTGGCGGTGGATCGGGTCAGCGGGCATGGTCTAGAGCCTGTTTGTCTTTGTCATGGGTATGGCTGGCTAAGAGGCAGCTTTATCGTCCTGGGTTAATCGCTCATCGTCAAACCGCTCGCGGTCTTCATCGGCAATGATGCCTAAAAGAACCGTGCGGAAGCCTTCAACCGCCTCGGCACCTGCAGCGCTAAATGCATCCGCAAAGCGCTGCTTTTGGACAGCGGTCAGGCGCCCTTCGAGTTCGGTGCCCTTATCGGTCAAAAATAATAGCCGTAAGCGGCGGTCCTGAACCCCGGTTTTTTGCTCCACGAAACCTTGGCGCATCAGTTCCGAGAGCACCCGGGATAAGGACTGCTTTGTTATGCGCAGAATCGATAGCAGCTCTGTCACGCTGATGCTGGGGTTCCGGCCAATGAAATATAGCGCCCGGTGATGGGCCCGACCCAATCCAATTTCTGCAAGTATTTCATCAGGTTTACCGGTAAAGTCCCGATAAGCGAAGAACATCATTTCGATGCCGCGACGCAAATTATCCTCGCGCAGGAACAGCGGATCGGCGGGGGAAGATATGTCAGTCATGTTGACAGTTTTCTACGTGAATGTTACTCGGTTAAGCTATCAGAGAGACATAAAATAATAAATTGGACCAACAAACCATGTCATTAGTTTCATTCGACGACCGTGACGGCCATATCTGGATGAATGGCCAAATGGTGCCGTGGCGCGATGCCAAAGTGCATGTGCTCTCCCACGCCCTTCATTATGGCAGTTCTGTGTTTGAAGGCGAGCGCGTTTATAACGGCGCGATCTTTAAATTAACCGAGCACACAGAGCGGTTGATCGCATCAGCCAACGCCATGGATATGGCGGTCACTTATGATGTGGCGGCAATTGATGAGGCGTGTCATGAGCTGATCAAGGCCGCAGGCATCGTCGATGGCTATGTCCGTCCCGTTGTTTGGCGTGGGTCGGAAATGATGGGCGTCTCTGCCCAGCAAAACACCATTCACCTGGCGATTGCAGCCTGGGAATGGCCCAGCTACTTCGATCCCGACGCGCGGATGAAGGGTATCAAGCTGAAAACCAGCGCGTGGAAACGCCCATCACCCGAAAGCGCACCAGTACACGCCAAGGCGGCAGGGCTTTATATGATTTGTACCCTGTCCAAGCACAACGCTGAGAGCGAAGGCTTCCACGACGCACTGATGCTCGATTACCGGGGCCAGGTGGCCGAGGCGACCGGCGCTAACATCTTTTTCCTGATGCCCGATGGTAAGCTGCACACCCCGACACCCGATTGCTTCCTCGACGGCATCACCCGCCGCACCGTGATCGATATCGCCAAATATCGTGGCCTGGATGTGGTGGAACGCGCGATCCAGCCCGAAGAGATCAAAGACGCCCAAGAGGTGTTTTTAACAGGGACGGCCGCTGAGGTGACCCCGGTGGGCGTGATCGACGACATGACGTTCACGCCGGGTGCGGTCTGTCAGATGCTGATCGATGATTACAGCGCCCTGGTGAACCGCTCGCCTGAAGGTGACGTGAACACGCTCGGTGATGTCACTCACCCAGCGGTAGCAACGGCCTAGTCACGCACAGCCTGTTTAAAATAGAAAAAGCCCGACTGAGACGATCTCGTCGGGCTTTTTTGTGTTGAGCTGTAGCGGTTTACGCCGCGACGGCGACTTTGCTCTCAATGCTTAACCCGGCTTGCAGCGTCTGCAACACCACGCAGTAGCGTTCGGTGAGTTTGAGCAGGGTGGCGATTTGCTCTTCATCGGCGGTGGTGTCGAGCTCGAAGGTCAGGCGGATCGCGCGGAAACCCACGGGGGCCTCTTTATCGACACCCAGGGTGCCCCGGAAGTCAAGGTCGCCCTCGGCCTTCACTTGGCCGCCCTTTACTGGGAGGTCGAGAGCCGTGGCAACCGCCTTGAGCGTGACGCCGGCACAGGCGACGAGCGCTTCCAACAGCATGTCACCGGAACAGGCACTGAGACCGTTACCGCCGGTGGCTGGGTGGAGGCCCGCCTCGACAAGCGCTTTACCGGTGTCGACCTTGCAGACGATTTTGTCACTATCTAACTCTCCATCGGCTTTGAGGGTGATCACCGCGGCCTCGGGATCATCCTTGTATTGGGCTTTAAGCGGGGCTTGCAACTCACGCAACGCGTCGGACTGCATCATTCTCTCCTGAGTTTGTGTCATCGGGGTTTTGGCGGGCTTTGCCCTGGGCCAGCATGTCGAGCACCGTGCGGCGCAGCTGTTGTTGACCCGGTGTGCTGGGGTTGCGGGGGCGCTTTTGGCTGACCATCACCTCACCGACGATGCGGCCCGGGTTGGCGCCCATCACCACAATGCGGTCGGCCAGCGCTAGCGCCTCATCGATATCATGGGTGACCATAATGGTGGTGAATTCATGCTCACGCCATAAATTGAGCAGCAAATCATGGAGGTCCGCGCGGGTCAGGGCATCGACGGCCGAAAACGGCTCATCCAGCAGCAGTAATTCCGGTGCTTGGACTAGAGCGCGGGCGATAGCCGCCCGTTGCGCCTGGCCACCGGAAAGCTGGCGCGGCCAGTACTTACCCTTATCGCCTAGGCCCACCTCATCCAGGATGTCTTGAATGCGGGCGGCTCTTGTCGCGCGTTCGACACCACGCAGGCCAAAGCCCACATTGTCAGTGACCCGGCGCCAGGGCAGCAAGCGCGGTTCTTGGAACACGATACCCACCTCATCGCGCGGGGCGGTGATGGCTTGACCATCCAGCGTCAAATCACCGGTGGTGGGTTGGTCCAGCCCAGCAATCAAACGGAGCAGGGTGCTTTTCCCGCAGCCACTGCCGCCGAGCAAGCAGATGAATTCGCCAGCCGGGACAGCCAAATCCACGCCTTTGAGTGCTTGGACCGAACGGCCTTTATCGAGGTTGAACTTGCGGCTTACGCCATTGATGAGAAGGGTCATGGTTTTTCTCTCGTGTGTCTCAATGCCTTTTTAGGGCTTGGTCTTGGTTTAGCCTTTACGGGTCGATTGAAAATCATCCTGCCAAGACAATAAGGGGCGGCTGAGGCCGGCAAGTAGCCAATCTGAGGCCTTTCCAAGGCAGGCAAACATGAAGATCGCGGCGAGAATCGTCTGAGCACGCCCGGTCATCTGGCCGTCGATCAACAAGAAGCCAAGGCCTTCGCTGGCGCCCATAAACTCGGCGGCGACCACAAACATCCAGCCCAGGGCGAGGCCATTGCGCAGGCCTGTGAGGTAGGAGGGCAGGGCGCTGGGCAGCAGGATCCGCCAGATCATGGCGGCGGAGGACAGGCGATAGACTTGCCCCACCTCGACCAGCTTGCGGTCTGCGCCATGGATGGCGGTGGACAGGCCAAGGTAAATTGGGAAAAACGCACCGACCGCGATAAGCAGCACCTTGGGCGCTTCAAAGATCCCAAACCACAGGATGAACAGCGGCACCCAAGCAATCGAGGGGATCGAGCGCAGGGCCTGGATCGTGGGGTCAATGGCGTTGAAGGCGCGCTTGGCGTAACCGGTGATGGCACCCAAGAGCGTAGCCGCTAAGGCACCGGCGGCAAAACCGACCGCGACGCGCCACACGGTAGCCAGGATATGCATATCCAAATCTTGATTGTGCCACAGATAGGCGATTTCTTCGGCCACAGCACTGGGAGGCGGTAGCAACAGGGCGTCAATCCAGCCCCAGCGCGCGGCACCTTCCCACAAGGCGGCGATAGATAGGGGTAAGATTAAAGGCTCAAGCCAGCGAAAGGAGGGGAGCCGGAAACTTGGGGTGCGAGCCTTGGTGGTATGGGGGGCGGCAGGCGCAAGAGTAGCATCGGCGGTTATCGTGTTGCTCATCGTCTTATCCTTGCGCGCCATGGGCTCGTCGGTGTCGTTATGGGGTAGAGAACCAGCCGCGTCCGGTGATGGGATGGAGGTGGGACGCGGCTGGTGTCTATGGAGTTACGGTTAGTTTGAGGCTTGTTGGGCGACAAACGGGGCGACAAATTGGCGGTCGATCAACGCCGTGGTGTTCGCTTCCACATCCACGTCCTCAGCAATGATCCCAGCTGATTGCAAGGCCAGGCCAGCACCGGTGATGTGCTCTTGGTGCACGTCACCAATGAATGGGTTGGTGAGGTCGGTGCGCTCTAGCTGGCGTTCCGCGACTTCTGGCTCCAACCGGGCCGCTTTGGCCAAGGTGTCCCGTAAGACATCTGGGTTTTCCTGGGCGAATTTCCGACCTTGCTCATAGACAGCCAAGACACGGTTCACGATCTCGGGGTGCTCTTCGGCAAAGGCGGTGCGGGTGTTCAGGAAACCATAAGTGTTGAGGTCAGGGTCGCGGAAGAATAGACGCACGCCATCCTTCAGCTCTTGGCCCGCCATCATTGGGTCTAGGCCAGCCCAGGCATCCACTTGGCCACGCTTCAAGGCGTTACCACCATCAGCATGTTGCAGCAGCACGGGCTTGATATCACTCTCACTCAGGCCATGATTGGCCAGGGCGCGGAGCAGGAAGATGTAAGGATCAGTACCGCGGGTCACCGCTACGCTTTTGCCGCGCAAATCTTCCACGGTCTGGATATCGCTATCTTTGTTAGTAACGAGGGCGGTCCATTCTGGCTTGGAATAGACATAGATCGCATTGATCGGGCTGCCGTTGATTTTTGCCAGCAGGGCGGCAGAGCCAGCGGTGGAGGCAAAATCAGCGCTGCGTGAGTTCAAAAACTCAATCGCCTTGTTGGAGCCATGGCTTTGAACCCAGCGGATGCGAATGCCGTCATCGGCGAATTCCTGCTCCAGTAGCTTTTGATCCTTCAGGATCAGGCTTACCGGGTTGTAATAGGCCCAATCGACGGTGATTTGTTTGAGGTCGTTTGCCTGGGCGGTATCGGTACCAATGACCGGCAAGAGCGTTGCGGCACCGAGCAGGCCGAGAGCAGCGCGGCGGGTGACTTTGGTAGCTTTGGTGAAGAGAGACATTTGGTGTGGTTCCGTCTGTAATGTTAAAACAAACGGCGGGCCCTGATACGCTTTGACGGTGAGCCCTTCCTTCACGCTGGCCGATGTTACCAGCTTCATTCAGGGCACCGTGGTGGGCATAAAAAACCCGCCACAGCTTTTCAAACCTGGGGCGGGACATCCACACCCACGCTTTAGCTGCATTTTTAAGCGCCCAGCAAGCTGTAGCTTCAAATCGGCGCTGAAGAAACGTTGGCCTAAAATGATGCGCCGCGTCAAGCGGCAAATTCGATATTTTTCTAAATCAATGCAAATAGCAGCTATGCGTCTTCATGTTGAGCGGCTGATCTCACATTTTAGAATTAACGGAATAACAGAGTATTCATAACGAAAAGAACGGATTATCTGTCGCAACCATCGTGACAGACGAACACAGTCTGGCTATTATTTTGGATATTATTTTACGCGACGGGCAAAGAGTATAAATAACCTTGAAGCGCTTTTTTGTGATCTTCGCTTTGGTGGTCTTAACAACCATGGGTGTGTCGTCATGGCGGTTGTCTCAGTACATGGTCTGGGAGCCAAAAGCCTACGACCGCTTGGAAATGGCAGACCACTTTGATCGGCCAGAGCATTATCAAATACGATGGTTGGCCCAGCATGTTTCACTTTATGTGAATGAAAACGCAGTGCCGCCCGTATCGGCCTCTGTCCTGATGTCGGTGGCCTTAAGAAGCTATGCTGATCTTTATAATAAATATGATCGCTTCATCGCCATTTTCGGGGCGGCAAAGGTTTTAGACAGCTTCATTGCTGGGACGTACGAAAAGTTTGTGGACGATCAAGTGTTGGCCGCTGACTTGTTAAGCGCGTCAGGGGCCGATCAGGATGTGTTGCGCCTGATGACGAGCGCCCAGATGATTATAGATACGCCGCTGGTAGAGCCTGAAAATCCCGGCCATAAGCACGCTTGGTATGCTCACCTGAACACAATCGATAGGGACGCTGCCGGGGGCGCATTACCATTAAGTAAGCCCCTCGATATTGATTTGCCGCCACCACCCCCCAGTCCCGGAAGCGTTGCTGACGCCCTGGATTTAATCGCCACAGATCTGGCAACACGCCTTAGCAACAAACATCAAAAAGAGGTGTCTTTGTATTGGCAAGGTTCTATGGCGTTTGAAAAAACCAGCCTCACCCAAGGCTATAGCCCATCGGATGTCTGGCAATTGATGGCAACTGTGTACGCAGGAACCTCGATGGAGGAGGGCGAATTTGTCAATTTGGTTGCTGATTTAGCCGATGTCGTGCGCGATGCATCAATTCTGACATGGCGAACAAAATATACGTATTGGACGCAGCGCCCCTCCATGCGTCAGCCTGACCTAATGATGCATATCGGAAACCCGCCGTTTCCCGGGTATGTATCAGGGCACGCCACTATAGCATCCGCCGCGGCGACCTTTTTATCGGCCCGTGATCCTGATCATAAAGAGCAGTACCAGCAGCTCGCCTTTGATGCCGCGCATTCCAGGCTTTTTGGCGGCGTGCATCCGCCCTCAGATAATAATTTTGGTAAGCAATTGGGCGAGAAGATTGCGTTGGCGCATTTGGGGCAGCCAGTGGACGATGACTATGACGATAACATCTGGGCTACAGTAGATTTAGGGATACTGTCGGCCGCGTCTTGGTTCATGGATGTCTACAACGCTGTTGATCGTCATTTTGGCCGCGCATCTATAAATGCCCCCCGCTTTAGACAGATTGTCGACGATACTGGTGTATGGTTGCCGCAACCCAATGCAAAGCAAGGTCCGCCAACTGAATACGAAGTGTTTTACGGGTCGATAGCCATACGCGATCTGGACGCGGATGGTGATGGTGATGTTTTACTGTCTGGCTATCAGCAAGCCCGATTATACGAGAATGTGGGCGGTTTCCGTTTTCAGCTGCGTGAAACGTTTGATCATCCGGCATTGGTCGGCGCGTATTTCACGCATTCTGCTGACGGTCATGTGTCGGGGGTGCTGGCCTTTGGCTATGATGAGCCGCTTTGGTTTCCGCGTAATCAGAACCACTCAAAAGTTAGTGCGACTACTGAAAGATGTGACATGGAAACAGGCCGTGATTGTACGCATTTTACTTTCGCCCCGTCACAAAACATTGCTGGCGCCAAAGGTTTTGATTGGCACACATTTGGTTTGATCATCAATGACAGTAACAATGACGGTTATGAGGATATCGTTTTTCTGAACTACAGCGATATGTACGATATCGAAGGTGATATTGAATTTGATCGTATTGGTCGTAACAACATCCAGTCATATTGGTCTGGTGACCGATTTGAGATCAGTAGTGATCAACCGTTTATTGGTAAAAAAGCAGCCACATTTGCCGGTGGTGTTATTGATCTTAACCAGGATGGTCAAACAGAACTCATCTTGGTCAATGACGGTAGTCCCACCGAGATTATTTTTAATGGCTCCAATGGCGATACAATGCCTGCACAGGAGGGTGACGCAGCGCGGCCCGTGGCGGGTATGTCTTTTACACCCATACGCTTAGGGCCTGATGAACGTATCGGAATTCACATTGCCAATATCTATGAAGGTAATACCGACCAGGCGAGCTTTACGCCTGAAGCCCGAGGCTTGTTCTTTGACAATGATAATCAACAGGTCGACCAAGAAATACGCCAAAGGATATATAAACAAACCACCTTTTCAGAGGAGCCGGCACCGGCTGATTTACTGCTTGCTCATGATGCCGCCAATGATGCAATCGTTGATTTGGCCAGCGGATCACTACAAGAACAACCGCCCGAATGGTCATGGGGATCAGCGGCAGGTGATTTAAACGGTGACGGTCTAGACGATATAGTTATCACCCATGGCCAGGTTCATGGTTCACGTTATCATTGTGGCATTAGGCTGCTGATCCAGGACAAGGACC
>JBCCBF010000168.1:0-6111 GCA_039814445.1 Pseudomonadota bacterium | reverse complement strand
GTTTGGAGTATAAAGCAAAAAATCTCGACTGTCGGCAGTCATATAAGCAACAGCGACAAAAATGCCGGAAAACTGGGGAATTTGATGGTTTCTTGCGAAACTGCCGTCACGAATGGGCTGAAATTCCCACGCCCCTATGGCGCGGAAACATCACCAATCATCGCCATCGGCGCCACCATGCCCAAAGGCATAGGCACCATTGCGCCAAAACTCGGTGGATTTACAGCTCGAACAAATGCGCTCACCCGCGTGACTGGACCAAAACTCCACACCACACATCAGGCAGTTACGCACGCGCCCCACTGATTTTGGCTTTTTGGGCTTGGGCTCGTCGCCGTAATCTTCTTCTGGGTAATCAACCGCGTCGCTGCGTTTTGGCGCTTCAGGCGGCAACTCTTCCACAGCGTTGGTGGCGACCGCTTCTGCACGAGGCGGTAAACCGAGCCGGTGGGCCTTAATAGCAATAGCATTAGCGGACCGGCCAAACTCATTGATCAAATCAGCGTCGGTGCTGCCACTCAACCACATACGGCGGAGTTTTTTGATCTGCTCGTCATTCCAAGAGGAACGGCCCTTGCGCCCACCACCAGACCGACCGGATGCCACATCGGAGCGCTGGATAGCAGCGCCGAGTGTTAGGTAACGGTTGGTAAGGGCAAGCCCAAAGAAAGCCATAGGATACTCAGATAATTCTGTCGTCCGTTTTCAGTGACCTTTGGGGATATGACGCCGACCAGCCCAAAACCGGGATAAGCCGTTTCATCACCTAAAGAACACCGTCGGTCATTAACGTAGTTATCTTATAACATTAATCATGGTGATGACGATATGGAACACCAATCATCCGATTAACATTGGTTGTTGTGATACCGCTGAAAACACCGATTGACCAGGGAAAAACTAACAGATTGTTATTCAATCGCTCGGCCCAGCGAAAACAACAAAAGCGCGCAGCCAAAGGACTACGCGCTCCCATTTATAAGAATGGCAGGTGAGGCTAACATCGCGGTGCGACGTACGCTCAAACCAGTATTAGAAGCCAGGACCGCGGCTTGGACCGCTGGTGTCACGGCGAACGCCGACAGTTGCGTCAAGAGTGTTCTTGGGCTGCACTTTGTCAGCATAAGAACCAGCACCGCCGAGCATCAACTCACGATTACCTGTTTTGTTATCTCGAACGATAATACCAGGAATGTTAGGCATCTTCTTTTACCACTTCTACGAATTTTTCAATCGTTACTTCACGTCCGTCGGGCATAACAAGCGTGTCTCCCACATTCAAAGCCCGGTCGATGTTAGTATTCACCATTCCGTATTCACGGATCGGTGACCATCCATCGTGAAACTCGATATTCGGGTCTACCTTAATAACAATCCCCGAGGCACGAGCCCGTTCCTTGAATTCTGGAAAATCATCTTCGGATATGTAGACCGATTTGAAATCCTGCCGACTTGTGGGTGAGAACGCCATGTCCTTCGCCACATCCGCCACAATTTCTGGCTCTACTTTCACCCACCACTGACCGTAGTCAGCCGCTGATGTCACCGTTATGATCTTCCGTGTAGCCATACTTTTATAACCTACGAGAATGCGTCCACTTAAGGTACGCCTTCATCTCTTATGATGGCGATGCCTTATGAAAGCACAAAAAACTTTTTCGCAAAGGCAGCATTTCTTTTCGCTGCGCGGGCTTCGACACACTGGATCTGCCCATAAAGTGACGGGAACATAACGCCCCAACGCTCATGGTTAAAGCATCTTCCGTCACTTTTACCCGACTTTTTTAGCCCGCTGTGTGACGCGAGCGGTGCGGTATTAACCAAGAAAAGCGGCGTAAGCACTCAAAACCAAGGAAAGAGCCGCCATGATCACGGCAATCCACATCACACCACGGGTGGTTTTTGTGCTTTGGCGCACCTCTTCCACATCCTGCTGTGCCGCGGTTTCTTTTAAGCGCTCATCGAACCGTAAGGTGAAGCTCTCAACCGTGCCAAGGTCACCGCGCAACCGCTTGATATCCCGCCAACATACCCGCACATATTGCCGTAGTTTCTGAAAATCATCGGCGTTGATGCCGGGGGCCGCGCCCATGGTCGACGGGGCGGCGGGCGATGCTGTGGGCGCCGCAGTGGTGCTGGCAGCCGGTTGAGCGCGTGGGGTCGCGGCTCCATCATCACGGCTCGGCTGGCTAGTGATTTGTTTTTGCAGCGCTGCGGTGTCCGCGGTTAGCCGCTTATCCATACGGGTCAGCAGATCCGTCATCTTGCCGTAGTTCTGGTCCACCTGGTCAAGGCGCGTGCTGATGGCTTTGACCTGTTCTTGCAGGGCATGGGCCACTTCACCGGGGTCTTTTACATTGCTTTGATTGCTATCGGGCTTTTTCTCCACGCTATCGACCCTGCCATCTTGATTAATCGTGAACACCTTCGGAAGGCGAGAGAGCGCGATATTGCCCCGGTCAATTTTCGCCTGGAACTCCTCGGCTGGCCGGTCCTTTGCTGTGGGCGGCAAATCAAACACAAAGGCATGGCGGCCATCGCCAATATCCCGCGTGGCCAAATCCACCCGGTGCCGGTCCGCAACAACCGTACCCAGCACCTGATCACCACAAAAGATTGCCACGATCTGGCGCTTTTCCGGGTCAGAGGCATCCCACGCCCAACCATAAACACGGCCGCTTTCCACAGCATCAATATGGGCAGCCCTATCAGGGGTTTCATCATTCATGGGTGAGCCTAAAGCGTTACTCATGGGGTTATTGCTCCCGCATTGCAAAGGTGGCGGCATCCATTATGGGTGACAACAAATAATCAATGGCCTGGCGTTCGCCCAAGGCAATCAACACATTGGCGGGCATGCCTGGCACCAGGGCCACGCTATCGGGCAAACTGGCCAAGGCCTCATCGGTCAGGGCCACATCAACGGCAAAGTAGGGATTGCCGGCATTATCAATCAATTGATCGGCTGAGACGTGCAAAACTTCACCAGCCAGCATGGGCACTTGCCGCCGGCTAAAGGATGGCAATTGCACTTGGGCGGCCAGACCCGGATGCACCGCATTGACACTCCGGGGCGGTATCTTGGCCTCGATAATCAAGCGATCTTCTAGGGGCACGATATCCATCAATGGCTCGCCCGGCCTTACCACGCCGCCGGTGGTTGATACTTGCAAATCAACAATCAACCCCGCTTCTGGTGCTAGCACAGAGCTTCTGGCCAGGACATCACGGGCGGCGGTGGCCCGATCGGTTAAATCTGCAATCCGGTTTTGGGCTTCGTCCAGATCATCGACGATGTTAGTCCGTCGTTGATTTTCCAAATCCGCCAATTCCAGTTCGGTCGTCCCGATGGTTTGACGCGATTGGGCCACCAAGGCTTGCAACTCCCCACGGCGCCCGCGCAATTCAGCCGAGGCGCGTTGCAGCGCCAAAAGCCGGGGTTTGGTTTCCAGCCCCTTCGCTAACAACTCTTCCACCGCCGCTATTTCCTGACGGATCAGACCAAGTTGTTCACTGGCCGCGGATGCCTGGGCATCATAGGCGGCGATTTGCTCGTCCAATTCAGCGACCCGGTTTTGTAGCAAGAAAACCTGGTTGGCATGGGCCTCGCGGCGGGCAGTGAACAGATCACTCTGGTTGATCAGCACCTCTTCCACATCAGGATCATCCCGCGCCAACAACAAGGAGGGTGGGAATTCAATCGCATCCAACCCTTCGAGTTCGGCGAGCAGACGGGCGCGGCGTGCTTGGAAGGCGTAAAGCTGGCTTTCCACAACGCCCAAGCTTGCCTTGGCTTGGGTGTCATCCAAGACGATCAGCGGTTGGCCTGCCTCAACAGCCTGGCCTTCACGAACCAGGATCGCTTGTACAATCCCGCCCTCCAGATGCTGGATCGTTTTCCGGCTGCTTTCCACGGCCACCGAGCCAACCCCGTATGCCGCACTATCCAACCGCGCCGCGAAGCCCCAGGTCACAAAACCACCAAAGCTCAAGCCGATCACCAGGGCGAGATAGACGAAAATACGATGCAATTCAGGCCCGCTAGCCAGATCGGATGGGGTTTTTGGCGCCATCTCAACGGGTTCGGCTTTTGGGCCTTTTTTGGGTAATAACTTCATGGCCAGCCCTATGCTTTTGCTTGGCCCTTACTCGGCAAGGCCCGAATATCAGGCTTGCCGGCAATGGCCGCGGGTTGGTGTTTACCATCAAGGATAGGCAGGATTTCGTCCCGCGATCCCATGCGCCGGACCGTACCGGATTCTAGGAGCAACAGGCTGTCCATCTCATCCAACACGGAACGACGATGGGACACACAAATCACGGTCGTTCCTTCCATCTTAATCTGGCGAATGGTGCGCTTCAGGGCCGCCTCGCCTTCCCGGTCCAAATTAGCATCGGGTTCATCGAGCAGCATGATACTAGGGCGGCCAAATAACGCGCGAGCCAGCGCAATACGCTGTTTCTGGCCACCGGTTAGAACAGCTCCGCCCTGGCCCAAAAACGTGTCATAGCCACCGGGCAACCGGCCAATAATGTCGTGCACATCGGCCCGCTTGGCCGCTTCAATCACAGCCAATGGGTCGGCCTCAGTCATCCGGGCGATATTTTCACGCACCGTGCCTTCGAACAGGGCCGGTTCTTGGGGCACATAGCCCAGATATTGTCCCAAATCTTCACGGGCCCATTGGGTTACGTCTTGGCCATCGAACCGCACCGCGCCTACATTGGGGCGAACCACCCCCATCATCAACCGCAGTAAGGTGGATTTACCCGCCGCAGACGGGCCAATAATGCCCAATGCTTGCCCTGGCTGAATGGCAAAGCTGACACCGCGTAGGACGGCGTTATCCATGCCCGGCGGAATATACACCAAACGCTCCACATCGATTTGCCCAGAGGGCCGTGGGTAGACCATGGTGGCACGGGCGGCGCTGGGTTTTGCCAATACAGTTTCCAACCGGCGATAGGCGCGACCAGCCGACACCCATTGGCCCCAGCCATCAATCAGCTGTTCAAACGGCTGAAGGGCGCGCGCCAGGATCACCATAATGGCAATAAACACCCCCGGTGACACCGCCCCATTCAGGATCAAGCTGGCCGCCGCACCCAAGGCAAACACCTGAATAATCAGGCGGAAGCTTTTGGAAATGGCGCTGACCTTGCCCGCGCGTCCCATACCGCGCTCGCCAACCTCTAAATTGTGCTGCTCGGCACGCTGCCAACGTTTACCGATGGCTTGCACCAAGCCGAGACCCTCAATGATCTCAGCGTTACGCATGGCGGCGTTCAAATGGGCATTGGACGCGGCTGATGCTTCCCGGCTATCGGCGATCGGTTTTGAGGCCAAGACTTGGTTCAGGATAGCCAGGGCAATCAACCCGCCAATCCCGATCAGCGTGATAAAGCCAAACAGCGGGTGCAGCAGAAAGGCGACAATGATGAATAGCACCGACCAGATCGCCTCAAACGCAGCGACCAGGTATTTACCAGCCACAAACCGCCGTAACTCACCGATATCACGCATAATTTCAGCGGGCCGCGCCTCACCGTTCAGGCTGCCTGTGACCATGGCTTGCAGGCTATCCAAATTGAGCCGCTGATAGGTCCAATTGGCCAATACCGTGTGGATCCGGCTGCGGCCATATTCAATAAAGCCGTAGACCACCATGAACCCTAGGGCCAAGAGCGTTAGGGCAATCAAGGTGTTCTCATTACCGCTACCCAGCACCCGATCAAAGGTTTGGAACATGTAAAGCGGCAGGGCAAGCAAGCATAGCGTGGTGAAAAAACTGGCGGTAAAGGATGCTGCCAGGCCGGGCGCGCAACGGCGGGCCAATTCTGATAACAGGCTGACTGACGCTTGACCGCGGGGTTTATCAGCCGCCGGGTTGCTGTCAGCTGTGGTTGTTTGGTCGACCGTTTTCTGTTTGGCCAAGGCGAGACGCCCCACTCATGCTTCTAGGTGTTTTCTCACCATAGCATCCGAGTGGTTAACGGCCCTAATTTTTGGTCTGATATCGAGACAATAATGCCTGTGGTTCAAACGACTCCGCCACGACTCGCTTGACGGATCAGATACTTAGCCATGTCGGCGAATTTCTGTTGGAATCG
>JBCCBF010000065.1:0-10459 GCA_039814445.1 Pseudomonadota bacterium | reverse complement strand
GGTCACGTAGACGACTCCATCGGCAGGCAGATCGGCGTGAGGTCGATGGGCCCGCTCGATTGGTCATCGACCCGGCCTAAATTATTGCTACCAAAACCGGCGATACCGCCGAGATCATTAATCAGGTTCGCCATGACGCCTTTGGGATAGTCGTGCGCGTGAGGAAGTTTTCTAACCCTCAATCTACCAATCGGCTGAACCCCAAAGCCAGGTTAGCCTTGTTGATAACTTGAGACGCGGTAGAGGGCGGTGAGCCGACCGGACGGGATCATCCAACCTCCTGATGGCGGGCTGTGACCTCAATTTCTATTTTCATTCTAGGACCTTGCAGGCCAGCGACGAACATGGTGATCGCTGGCTTGGCCACCGAAAAGAAGCGTCTTAGCGCCGGCCAAAAGGGTTCAAAATCCGCCGGGTCTGGCAGGATTTAACGAATACGAACCATATCATCGACGCTACAACCGGCTTCATGCAAAGCCGATTCGATATGACGACGGGTTTGTTCCCAGGCCACATGACCCCTTAGCAGTCCTTGATCTGTTCCATAGGATGATGCCAGAAAGCTTAGCTATGAGAACACCATCACACACGCCCTCAAACCGACCATCATGACCGCGACACCAGCCCATATTTTGCTGTTAACCGGTAACCGGGAAGCGCCCCATTTCAGTCAGTTTCTCACTGATCGCAACCCCAGGCTGACGGTTAGCCATGCCACAACCCTAGCCCGCGCAGAGCAGGCCCTGGCAAACCGCCTGGCCGAGACGCGGATTATCGCGTTTCTAACGGATATCATTGTGCCAGGGTCAGTACTGTCAAAGCTTGGCCCCACGCCCTACAATATTCACCCAGGTCCACCAGAATACCCCGGCTCCTATCCCGAAAGCTTTGCGATCTGGGACCAGGCCACAACCTATGGCATCACCGCCCATGAAATGGCGGCCCGGGTGGATACGGGCAGGATTGTGGCGGTATCCCGGTTCGCCCTGCCCGATCAGCCAGATTTATCCAATGTGGGAGATCTCATTTTTGCCCAAGCGGTGGAGATGTTTGCCACCATCGGCGCCCATTGCGCCAATAGCAACGCCCCCCTGCCCACCAGTGGTGACCAGTGGCATGATCGTCGCTACACCAAAGCTGATTTTCAGACCCTATGCCGATCGGGTCACGGGCTTGCGCCCACGGATCTGGCGCGGCTTAAACGCGCCTGTGGTCAAGATTTCGTACCACCGGGATAAGCCGCGCAACCCAGGCAGGACAACGTAACCCAGACCGCTGAGCGTGACGCAATCGTGATGCTGTCAGCCGTTATGGCGTTAGGCTTGATCGCGTTAGGCGGCCTTGATCGCTTTACGCGGTTTGGGGACCCGCATTCTCCACCGTAGTGTGGCGCGCGCGGACACAACGCTCAATCGCGGCGGCAGCCAGGCGACCCAGTTCTAATTCCTGGCGGATAAGCTCAAGCAAGCGCATTTCCTCTTCACCCAAGGGCCCATCCATAGCGGCAATCTCGCAGGCCAGGGCATAGGCCGTCTCACGCAGACGCCAGGGGTTCAAGGCTTGGCGCGCCATGCCAAGCACGGTGTCCAAACCGCTCTCATCTTCCAACAAATCAACGCATTCATTGGCGATTTGGGGCAATTTTTCGGTATCAAAATCAGCAAAAACCGGGAGCAGGCGAATGCTCTCACCAATCGCGGAAATCTCACGATCGCTCATCTCACCGTCCACGGCGGATGTCACCACCATGATAAATAAGAGCGCGCGATGAACACCGATATGGGTAACGTCAGACATGGCTTAGAACTCGTGACTAGCAGGACCGCGCCCATGGCTGGACGCTTTATAAGCAAACACTGTTACTAGATGAGGGTTGTGAGTGCTGGCGTCAATGCGCAAAAGACCCAAAGCTGGCAGGTTATGCAAGATATTGATAAATCAACGACCTTGGGCTGGTATTCTGCGGTAGAATTTTGTCACGACACTGTGCCCCTGCCGGTGACCAGCTCCGTGCTTCCCCTTCCGCGCACCTATCCCTAGCCGTGCGCGGCAACCCCTCTGTTAAGTGCCTCAACCCATGGATATTGTTTTAAATGTTGTGGCCCCTGTGTTTGCCATCATCCTGGCTGGCTGGACCGCGGGGCGGGTGGGCCTGTTAGGCCGTGATGGCAGTGTCGCCCTCAATCAGTTTGTTTATTGGTTTGCCCTGCCCCCTGTCTTGTTTCTCGGGCTTGCTGGCGCGCCATTAGAGGATATTTTCAACGCCGCCTTTCTCAATGCTTTTTTGATTGGCCTGGGTGCCACTTACCTTATAGGTCTGGCTAGTGGTTGGGCCTTATGGCGGCGGCGTCATCACCGCCGAGCCCACGGGCTAACAAACGCCACCGGGGCGAGTGCCGCTGGGGTTAGGGCCGATGGTACCAACGCTTCTGCTGATGATGCCATCGATCCTGGCACAACCGGCCAAAAAGCCAGCATCATGGCCCTAAACGCCAGCTTTTCGAACACGGGCTATATGGGTATCCCGCTGTTCATTGCCCTGGTGGGCAGTCAGCTCTTGGCCCCCGTCATTGTCGCCACGGTTATCATGAGCGCGGTGATGGTGGCGGTGGCGATCATTATGCTTGAGGGGCTGGGTCAATCGGACGAACCGCCCTTGATGATCGCCCGCAATATCGGCCGCGCGTTGATCACCAACCCGCTTATCATCTCATCATTGGCGGGGCTGGCAGCGGCCTTTGTGGCCCTGCCTATTGCAGAGCCGGTCGAACGGTTCGGTAATTTGATTGGTGCGGCGGCGGGCCCCTGTGCGCTGTTTTCGATCGGTTTGTTTCTCGCGGGGCAAAGCCTGCGCGATGGGTTGGGGGATGCCCTCTGGATTTCCGTGCTCAAACTGGTGGTACAGCCGGCCATCACAATTCTTTTGATCGATTTGTATTTCCCCATGGATCCCTATTGGCGTGCATCCGCCATCGTGTTGGCGGCCCTACCCACCGGGGGGCTGACCTTTGTGATCGCCGAGCGTTATGGAATCAGCGTGGGCGATACATCGGCCACAATTCTGATCTCTACCCTCCTTTCCCTGTTCACGCTTTCTGGAATCTTGCTGTTTCTGGCGCCCGTTTTTCAACAAGCGGCCAACGGTTAGGGGAAAAATTCGGTCAATAAGGCGAACTGTCTGTTTTCTTGACGAAAAAATTCAAAAAATCAGGCCGATAAGCTGTGGCAAACCCGCCGCGGCTATTTTTTATGATGTCGAAACCATCAAAAAATCGCTTCAAAAATTAAAAAAGTTTCATAGAAACCACTTTCAGACGCATCAAGTGGAAACACGAAGAAAACAACGTGGAAAACTTTACGGTTGGGCTGTCGCCACTTTCTTAACCAGCCGCTAAGTACACCATAGACCGAAACGAAAAGTTTACTGGAACGTCACAAAAAATAACAAGCCCAACTCGACGATAAAAGCCGGCATAGATCGGAACTGATCGGGACCTAAGGGCGTTAACGACCAACTGAAGAAGAACGATGCAATCTCTCCCCAACTACTTTCACGCTCCCCAGCGGCGCGCGCTAAAACCAGCACGCCCGTATAACCGTCGTCAGGACCGAAACACCCAAACGCGACACATGATGAACCTTGCACGCCCCCTCAATAACAACACCGACGAAACCGGCCAGTTCATGGCAGCCCTGGTGGGCTTTCTACGCCGCCATGGTTACCTGCCTGGTACCGAAAATGGCTACCAGCCAGCCAATGATAGCGCGGTGATTTTCTACCGCTTAGGCCGCACGGATGAACGCCTGAGCCTGCGCCGCGATGTGGAGCCATGGACCATCACCATGGCCACCCGCGATGAGCAAGGTATCTGGCACAGCACCGGCGAAGGCCAAGCCGTTCGTGATTTCGTGGTTGAGCTACAGACCCTGACCAACAACACCAACAGCGGTGAGGCGGCAGACACGATCTGGCCGATGTTTGGCAACGCCCTGAACGACGCATTACAAAAATCCTATGGCTGGACCGCCCGGCTGGACCACACCAGCGATGATGGTGCCGAACAGATCATCCATATCGGCAGCGAAGCGACCGGCGTGCAATGCCGCCTGACCTTGGCGATCAAGGGCGCAAAAGAAGGCGATGCAACGTTGGAAATGCTGAGCCATGGTGAGCCATCGGAATGGCTGCCTCTCGACCAAGCACGGGTGCCAAGCCTACTGCGGGCAAAAGACAGCGCAACCGCTGTCGCCCAGTTCTTGCGCCTCGCCTAAACAACGCTGACGCATCACGAATATCACGGGCCGCTGGGACAATCCCAAGCGGCCCGTTTTCTATTACCCATTCTATGACGTGGGTCACCATGCCGTGGTTTGTGTGCCTGTGGCATTGCCGTGGTGGGTTATAGGGGCTGGTCTGGTGGTGCTTGTGGGTCCGATTGTTCGGAACCAGCCTGCCCCCCCTGGGGCCCGACAAAATCCCGTACCGTTTGAATGGCTTGGGCCAGGCCCATACGCATGGGCGTTACCCCATCGGGGAAGGCCGTCAGCAAGCGGGTTGGGAACCCACTATCAAGCATCACGAACACACCCTTATCATCGGCCCTGCGGATCAAGCGACCAAAGGCTTGGCGTAACTTCAACCGGATCAATTCATCATCATAAGCCTGCCCACCAAACCGCTGGCGTCGGGCACGGTGGATCAAGCTGGGCACCGGCCAGGGCACCCGATCAAACACCACGAGGCGCAAGGCGTCCCCGGGTATATCCACCCCATCGCGGATCGCGTTGGTGCCCAGCAAACAAGCATCACGGTCACCCCGGAAAATATCCACCAAGGTGGCCGGATCAATACCGTCAGCATGTTGGGCGTAAAGCGGCAAACCAACTGCTTCCAGGGCAGGGGCGAGCCGCCCATGGACGGCCCGCAAGCGCTGGATCGCGGTAAATAAGCCTAACGCGCCACCGTGGGACGCCGCAAACAAAGAGCGATAGGCCGTCGCCACCTGATCCATATCGTGCTTGTTCACATCGGTGACGATCAGGGCACGGGTTTGATCGGGATAATTGAACGGTGAGCGCACCCGAGCCCGCACCGGCTCGGACGGCAGGTGGTTGGCCCCGCTAACCCGCAAGGCGCTGGCCCAGCGGCTTTCCTCATCACTATCCCCATCGGCATCCTCAGGCGCGTTATTAGCCTTTGCTTGATGGCCATCGGTAAGGGTGGCTGAGGTGACGACGACCCCATGGGCGTTCGCCAGCACGGCCTCGGCCATGGGTTCCGTCGGATCAATCCAATGACGGTGATAGCCGATATCCACATCCCCCCGCCCCTCTTGCCGGGCGACGGCAAACCAATCCACAAAACGTTCTTCGGCCATGGCGGCATCGAGGGCCGTGTCACCGGTCTTGGTGTTATCATTGCCAATCTTCGCCCGGGCTTCGGCCAACTCCACCAGGGTCATCAACCCCATGCGCCAGGGTCGGTAGGTTTGCTCAACCCGTCTTTGAATACCACGGGCCAGGGAATCAGCCCGCTGGCGGGTATCGCTGTCCCAATCCTCGGCGCGCTCATCCATCAACCGGACCAGCCGACGCTTGATGGTCGTGAGCGGCTCCACCAGCCGGGTCATGGCACCAGAGAAATCGCGCGCCAGGCTGACCAAACCACCATCCATGGGCATCGGCGCGGCCTCAAGATCATAGGGCGAGTTGGTATCCCCATGGTGCCGATAGACATGATCACGGATGGCGACAAACAGCTTTTCGCCTGCGCCTTTCGCCGCCCCATCACCCAGGCGCTTTTGCCAGCCCTGGCTGGGCAAGGATCGGGCGGCCTCTTGGGCGGCGTCCAAAGCGGCCAAGCCCTCCTCATCCCCGGCGAGCAAATCTTCCACCCGTTTGGCTAAACCCCGCGCCCGGCTAGCCCGGCCGGTTTCAGCACCCAGCAACCAGCGCCGTTGTTCGGCGGCCTCCTGAGCGGTGAGCGCGATACCAAAGGCACTATCAGCGGCATCGAACAGGTGGTGCCCCTCATCGAACACCAAATGGGTGGGGCCAGCATCACTGGCTTCTGCCGATGCGGTAGCCGCGTGATAGAGCACCAGGGCGTGGTTTGCGACCACCAGTCGCGCGTGTTTTGCGGCCCTTGTATTGCGCTCAATAAAACAGCGTTTGTAATGCTGGCAGGCGCCATAGATACATTCGCCGCGCCGGTCTGCGAGGCCAAAGGTGCGCCCACGCCCGGCCAAATCGGCGAGCCAGCCTGGCAAATCGCCCGCCATTAAGGCCCCATCCCGGCTGGCCGTTGCCCACCGGGTCAACAAGCCCAGGGGCACGGCATTTTTCGGTGTTGTGGCAATCCGTTGGATGGCTTCTTCAAAATTGAGCAAGCACAGAAAGTTCTCGCGCCCCTTACGCACGACCACCTGATCGGGTGGGATTACCGTGGCGAGTTGTTGTAATTCATCATCGATTTGTCGCTGTAGATTGCGGGTGTATGTGGCCACCCAGACCGGGCCCTCATTGATGGTCGACCACAGGCTCGCGGGGGCCAAATAGCCCAAGGTTTTCCCCACCCCCGTGCCGGCCTCTGCCAGGATCATATGGGGTTGCCCCTCAGCCACCCGGGGGCGAAAGGCGGCGGCTGTCGCGCTCGCGTAATCGGCCTGCTGGGGGCGGGCCTCCCGTGGGCCATCGCGTGTGGCCAATAATGTATCAAGCTGACGGCGGGCGGCCGGTGGGTCGATCGGCTCCTGACCCGGTGGCGGGGGCGGGGCTTGTTCTTCCCATTCCGGGGCTTTTTGCCAAACAGCAAAAGCACGATATAGGGTCGGCCCATCAGGCGGCGTGGTGATACCCAGCTGTTCTAAAAGCAGCTTACCCCACGGCCAGCCGCCTTCGGCCATGGCAAAGGCAATGGCCGCCGCATCCACTCGGTCAGCGCGCAAGGGGGCGGCCAGCTCATCGATCAATGCCTGGGCAATCGACGGCAAGGCCGCCGCTTGTTGGCCATGGTCATAGGGATCAGCCAGGGCGATATCACTGGCTTGCGCCAACCCGCGGATGGTGGGCAGACAGAATTGCGCCGGACGCACAAAGGCAAACAGCTCCAACACATCAAAGCCAGGCGCCTCACCAAGGCCTAAGCGCCGCCCCACCGCCTTGCCATGGCACAACAGATGTGGCGTCGCGCGTAATCGGTCTGCCACCGCTTTTAATGGCACAGGCTCCAGCCGCCCATCGGGTTGCCGGATTACGCCATCCCGGGCCCGCAAAACCAGGCATGGTAGCGCGGCTAATGCCGCGGCCAAACCACCGGGGGCGGGCGATGGGGGAGAGGCCGGATTGGACGTCTTGTTGACCATGATCAGGGATGGTGCGACACGAAAGAAAAACTGCGCACTAGCCTTACGCAGCGCTGGGCGGTAAAGCAATGCAACGCGCGCGTGATGACGCGCCTTTTTCCGATAAACTATAGCCCATAAAGCCACTGACCATGACCACCATTGTTGACCAAACCCGCGACCTTGCCCTTAACGCCCGTGCCTGGCCGTTTGAGGAAGCCCGCAAATTGGTTAAGCGGTTTGAGAAAACCCCACCAAAATCCGGCACGGTGATTTTCGAGACCGGCTACGGCCCCTCGGGCCTGCCCCATATCGGTACCTTTGGTGAGGTGGTCCGCACCACCATGGTTCGCCAAGCGTTCCAGCGCCTCTCGGACCTGCCCACCAAGCTGATTTGCTTTTCCGATGACATGGACGGGCTGCGCAAAGTCCCCGATAACGTGCCGAACCAGGAACTGCTCGCCCAGCATTTGAACAAGCCCCTGACCCAGGTGCCGGACCCATTTGGCACCCATGACAGTTTCGGTCACCATAACAACGCCCGCTTGCAAGCCTTCTTGGACGCCTTTGGCTTTGATTACGAGTTCATGTCCTCCACCGATTGCTACAAGTCGGGGATGTTTGACGACGCCCTACGCCGGGCGCTCGAATGCTATGACCAGATCATGGGCATCATGCTGCCAAGCCTGGGCCCTGAGCGGCGGGAGACTTATTCGATCTTCCTGCCGATCTCCCCCTCAACCGGTGAGGTGCTGCAAGTGCCGATCCTGGAGACCAATGCTGAAGCCGGCACCATCGTGTTCGAAGATGTGGACGGCAAAAAGGTTGAGCAACCGGTCACCGGCGGCCATGTGAAAATGCAATGGAAGCCCGATTGGGCCATGCGGTGGTATGCGCTGGGCGTCGATTACGAGATGTGCGGTAAGGATTTGATCGAGAGCGTCAAACTGTCGAGCAAAATCACCCGTACCATGGGGTCCAAGCCGCCGGAAAACCTGACCTATGAACTGTTTTTAGACCAACAAGGCCAGAAGATTTCAAAGTCTAAAGGCAATGGTCTCGCCGTAGAGGAATGGCTGCGTTACGCGCCCCAGGAGAGCCTGGCGCTGTACATGTACCAAAAGCCAAAAACTGCCAAGCGCCTGCACTTTGATGTGATCCCCAAGGCAGTCGATGAGTGGCTAACCTTCTGCGATAAGTTCCCGGGCGAAGAAGCCGCCAAGCAGTTGGAAAACCCCGCCTGGCACATCCTAATGCCGAGCCACCCAAAGCGGGCAATCACCTGAGCTTTTCCAGCTACCCCAGCTTTGCCATGTTGCTCAACTTGGCCTCGGTGGTGAATGCCGAGGAGAAAAGCGTGCTGTGGGGCTTCATCAGCCGTTACCTGCCCGATGCGACGCCCGAGAACGCACCACTGCTGGATCAGATGACCGATTTCGCGGTGAATTATTATCAGGACTTTATCAGGCCATCGAAAGCGTACCGCGCCCCCACCGACCAGGAACGCGCGGCCCTCACCGATATGGTCACCATGCTCGATGGCTTGGCGAAAGATACGCCCGTGGATGAGATCCAAACGGCCATCTTCACCATCGGCAAAGAGCACAATTTCGAAAACCTACGCGATTGGTTCAAGGCGCTGTATCAAACCCTGCTAGGCCAAGACCAAGGCCCGCGCTTTGGCTCCTTCGTCGAGCTATATGGTATCGATGAAACCAAGAGCCTGGTGGAGAAAGCTTTAGCCGGTGAATTAGTCTCGGAATTGGTGAGTTGATGGGTTGGGTAGGGCTGCTGGATTAGCTTATAGCCTAACCCGTCTCATCGGGGCGCAAGTAGCCCGTTGCTATTAAGTCATCGAGGAACTTTGCCTCGGTGGTCGAGCGGACCTTATCGCCGGACAGTATCTCAATCCGTTGCGCCATGCCGCGCATGAACGCCGCCATGCTTTGCGACCGGCCGACACGCGACTGGCGGCGCAGATGCTCGATCACCGCCACGGCATCGCGCCCTTCAACCCGGTCACCATCACGGTCAATAAAACGCAACATCAACCAAGTCTCGGTGTATCAACTGATGATGTTGATGGAACTAGGGTGGCATGTTCTGCCTCTTGAGCCTGGTTATGGGCACGCGCCAAAGCCGGGCGATTATCATTATTAGTGGCGGCTATCTCACGATAATATTGTTGAGTGTCAGCCGGTGCGATGCGCAATAAGTTCTGCAGCAAACGATCCTGGGCCAAGGGTCGATCATCAAGGACCTCTTCCCACGCCTCCAGGGGATCAGTGATCCCCGTGTTAACGGATATTAACTCGGGATTGTAAGCCGCGTGATCCACAAAGGCCTGAGTCAAGCGCACCCAATGCTCAATCGCATCAGGGCAAATCGATCCCTGATGTTGGCGAAATTCAACGGTCCCGTGTTTAGCAAAGGCGTTCACGTTCAACTTAAGATCATCATTGGATCGAACCCCAGGAAACAGCTCTCGCGACAGATCACCCAGGGTAAGCTCATCATCAAAATGCTCGATCAATTCTTCCATATCGGGAGTTCGACGAGTGGAGAGGGCGTGGGGGTTATTATCGCCTCGCCGCGGCAACGTCACCAAACGATCAAAAGCCGGCTCAGCCAGATAGAAATTCACCATCAACCGCTTCCACCCATCCATATCCAAATCATTGGCATCGTGGTGCACATGCAAGCCGGTCAGCATATTCGTGGTGAAACCGCCATCTTGCAGCGTTTGAGCCACATGGCGGAGCTTCTTCATATCGGTAACGCCTTGCAAAACCGGTGAGACAACTTCGGTTCCTTCATGCAATTCACTGTTCCGACGTAAAGTCGTATCTGACACCACACTCCATGTCGCTGGGGATACAGCCCGAGGACTATCATCTTGCTCAGCTTTGCTCATGGCCGGAACGCCATGCTGGTTCAAGTAGCGCGCTACCTTACCATGGAGATCGTCGCCCTCGGGCAGACGATGCAGGCTGGGTGGCATCACCTCAAGTTCAACACCATAGGGACGATAAGAGAGCATCGTATTTTCTGTCCTAGCCTGCCATCCGGAAAGGTATAGGTGCGGCGGCATTCGCCACCGGCGCTGAGGTATCTTC
>JBCCBF010000192.1:0-5665 GCA_039814445.1 Pseudomonadota bacterium | reverse complement strand
CGGTGAGTGGTGGCCCCGGTGAACGCCCCTTTCACATGGCCGAACAGCTCGCTTTCAATCAGGTCTTTGGGAATGGCGGCACAGTTGATGGCAATGAACGGGCGCTGGGACCGGTTACCGATTTCATGGATTGTGTTGGCGCAGACCTCTTTGCCGGTACCGCTTTCCCCGGTGATGAACACAGGCACGTTGGAATTAGCAACGCTACCAATAGCGCGGCGCACTTGCTGCATGGCGGGTGAATGGCTGATTAAGCCGCCGGCTTTTGCAGGTTCTGGTTCCTCGGCCAGGGGCACGGCCCGCGTACCCTTACGGACTTGTGCTGCCTCATGGGCATTGCTGACGGCGGTGGTCAAGCGATCTTCGTGGAATGGTTTGACCAAGAAATCAAACGCGCCAAAGCGCATGGCCTCAACCGCGCGATTGATCGAACCATCAGCGGTGATCACGATGGCTTCGGGCCCCTCGTCGGACCCGTCCAATTGTTTCAATAATTCCAGGCCATTGCGATCCGGTAGGCCCAGATCAAGCAAGACCACATCATAGCTGTTGCGGGCTAAGCATTGTTCGCCTTCGCTAACCGTGCTCGCAATGTCAGCGGCAATCCGGTTTTTGTCGAGATAAGCCTGATACGTTTCTGCCAGGACGGGGGTGTCTTCGACGATTAGGACACGTGGCTGTTCTGCCATAAAGAACCTATGAAAAATAATTACTTAATGAGTGCTTGCAGCTTTTGCTCAGAAAGAGTTGCTTGGGTATTTAGTCTATCAAGCACTTCGCTTTCATTCATGGCAAAAACGCATTTTGGGTCATTATGAATGGCGCGGGCTTGTTTTTCTAAACTTGTGGCGCCGAAGGCTGAGGCGATGCCACAGATGGCATGGGTTATTTTACTGATCTCCTCAGGGTTCTGTTGGGCGCTCGCTTGCTCTAATTCCGTCAAGCGTTGGGCCAGATCTTCTTGAAACCGACTGAACAAGCGCTGCACCGTTTCTGGTGGCAAAGAGCTGCGCAGTTGGGTGATCATTTGCTCATTGATGTCAATCGCTTGCGCATCGTCCGCCACATGTGACGGGCGGTCTGTTGGTGCGGCTCCTTGGTTCGTGAGGCTCGTGAGCCAGTCGATCAGGGCGGGCCACTCCACCGGCTTGCGAAAGACAGCGTCAATCCGGGCGGCACTCAGGGTTGGGTCATTCACATCGAGCTGGTAGGCGGTGAGGGCCGCGATCGGCGTGTCCCGGTTATGGGGGCTCATGCCACGGATTAGGGTTGCAGCCTGTTTGCCATCGAGTATTGGCATCGAGATATCGAGCAAAATAGCCAGAAAAGGTTGCTCACTTGCCTGGGTCACCGCTTCCTGACCGTTTAGCACGGTGACGGTTTCAAACCCCGATTGGGATAAAAACGCATCGACTAAATCGAGGTTCACCTGATCATCATCGGCGATCAGAATGGGAGCAATGGTTTGGGTCATGGTCAGTCTAGCGGCTGGCTTGTGTCATCAACTGACGGATGGGATGGTTATCGGCCATATCATCCAGCCGGGTTAACAGGTCGGGATCATAAGGGCCGGCGAGCCGTTCGGATGGCAATGATGCTGGGTTATCATCACTGTAATCGAGTATCAGCATCGGGCGCTCTAACAACCAATCTGCGGTTTCTTGGGACAGCTGAGCGTAGCAATCACCGGCTATTAAATACAGATGTCCTTGATCGTTAACATCAATATCATCGCTCTGTTTTAAGGCGATCACATCGCAACCAGCAGGCAGAAGTAGTGAGAGATACTCGCTGAATATCTCTGCCCGACTGGGCATATCATCCACGATCACCAGCAAGCCCTTGCCATCGGCATTCTGGTTTTGATTGGCGGGGGCGATATCTTTTGGCTGCGTGACCAGGGTGTCGGCTGTGGTCTCATCATGGTGTAAGCGCTGGACCGGCACGCGCAGCCAAAACACACTGCCGTGGTTCGGCCGGCTCAAAAAGCCGATCCGCCCACCACAGCGTTCAATGACTTGCTTACTGATGGGCAATCCCCGTCCGATACCTTGGGCTGCACCCACACCGTCTAGGGGCCCGCTGCTGGTGTGATCATGGGCTCGTAAGCGACTGAACAGGCTGAATAAAGACCGGCTCATATGTTGGCTTAAGCCTAAGCCCTGATCCCGCACGCGAATGGCTAAGATGCCATCTTGTGGCGTGCTGCTGTTATAGGACACCTCAATCGCAATGGCTTTGTTGTGACCATACTGAATGGCGTTGGACACCAAATGCCGCAAAGCGATGCGAATAGCCTTGCGCGGGCCATTGAGCTCGGCGGGCAGGCGCTCATCAAGAATAAGGTTGATATCAGCGGGTTTTTCATGGGGAGCGAGGCTGACGGTGAACTCGTCGATCACGTCCTGGCATAGCTCAACGATGCTGAAACGACGGCGGCTGGTTGGCTCATCATCCGCCCGAAAGCCTACGGCAATACTAATGATATCATCGAGTTGGTCGATCAGGCTGCGCGCGGCTTTACGTATGCGGTGGATATGGGTCTTGGCCTCTGATGTGGGGTTCGCGGTCTCCAGCAAATCTAGATGCCCGGTGATGGCGTTCATAGGGTTGCGCAGCTCATGGCTTAACAAATCCGAAAAACGTTGGGTCACGTGCTGACTGTCACGCAAATCCCGTTTGAGGCGCATAATTTTACGACCCTGATAGAGCACACAAACCGCCAAAAGCACGGCCATAACAATCAAAGCGATGACCACGACGAACGCCCAAAGCGGGTTACTGGTTAGGAGTGATGGCATCGCGCTCGTTTGAGGTCGGCTTGTTATCAGGGGTGGGCGAGGTGATGAGTGATAGCGCCACTTGCAACCGCTCATCTTGTTCGTCGGTGGCCCAGGCATTCATGGCCGCATACCGTCGGTCTAGCACATCGGCGATCAATTCCCGAACATGCTCATCATTATGGCCGCCAAACATGGCTTGGGCTTCTAACACCGCGAAGATCTCCCACCATTGGATCAAGGTGCGGGGCAGCAGGGTTGGTTGATCTTGATAAATATCGAGGCTTAATCCATGCACCAACGGCGCATAGCTTGGCTGCACCAAAATGGTTTCGCTCAAATGCTGGAACGACCGGCTGACATCGCGCAAAGCGCCATAGGCCGCGGCCGTTAACATCAAGGTTTCCGGGCGGGGATCGGGTTGTTGCAACAAGGGGCGGAGCAACAGCAGCGCTTCGGTGGCGTCCTGTTCGCTAGGCTTGCCCGTGAGATAATCGCGTGCCTTAGCTCGCCGCCAAAACGCCGCTTGGTTCGGGCTGTTGGCTTCGAGCTGGGTCAGATACTGACGGTGTTTGTCGGTACCACTGGTAAGCCGTGGGTGACTCAAGGCCGCCCGAATCACCAATATACTCGATGGATACTCATTGATCAGCCGGTCCCAACAGGCGGTGATGGTAACCTCATCGAGGGGGGCGCCCTGAGCTGCCGTTAAGTTCTCCGACGAGCAGGTCATCAGCTGATCACGCGCCGGGTCCACCCGCAAGGCCAGTGGTGGTTGCGGGATCCGGTCCAGGTTTGTGAGCTGTGGCCCCATGACCTGCCGGGCGGCTTGCAAGCTGTTCTGGACCAATTCGGGTTCTTCCAAATGCTGCCAGACCGCGGCGGATAGAATGCTCAAAACAGCCGATTGCGGCAGGAATTCGCGCAATGCTAAAACCGTGTCCAAGAGGTCTTCGGCGAACATTCCATCGGGCTGATCTAAAAGCTGTTGGAAGGCGATAAGCGCGTCATCCCAGCGGCTGTTCTTGTCACCAATAGCCTCGAGTTGCGCGGCAAACTCCTGGGGTAAGCCCTGGGCGTGTCTGGCCAGGCTCATCATCAAGCCCGCTTCCGGTTCATAACGTTGGAACGCGATATCCTGGGCGTATAGGTCGATGACATCCTGGTGCCGTTCATGCAGCCATAAAGACCGGATCAGCCTCAGTTTCTCAGCCTCATTTAAAGGGCTGTCTTGTTGCTTTGCCAACAGGGCATCGATGATCTGATCGGTCAAACCCACCTGTTCATAAAGCATCACCCCATCAAGCAAATCCCCAGGGGCTGCATCGGTGAGTGCGATTGCCGCTAAGGCGTCGGTCATGGCCGCTTCATTGCGCTGGAGCCCCAACCGGAACGCCATGGCCACCGCTTGATTAAATTGGGCCGCACGGGTGCTGGGCGTGGTGGTGATGAGGGGCACCAGCGGGGCAACTTCATCATCGATGACCGGGTGCTGGAGGGTTTCCACGGCCAGCCAGGCCCAGAACGGCATCGGTTCCCCTGGGTCATAAGTCTGATCCAACAGGGCAATGGCCGCCGTCCGGTTCTCAATGGCGATGTGAGTGGTGGTGAGCAAGCGAGTGGCCCGCGCGTTATCAGACAAGGCTTGATGCGCAATCGAGGCCGGGCGCAAGGCATAGTGGAACTGACCTTGGTTCACAAAAGCATCGGCAAGCTCTAGGCGTAATTCATTGTTGCTGGGATCAAGCAAGGCCGCTTGTTGAAACGCCCCCAAGGCCCGGCGGCGGTTGATGTCTTCGATCGATGGCACGCGGTTATAGGCGGTGCCCAGCTTAACCCACACCTCACTGGAAACCCGGCTGTCACAAACCGGTTCAGACACCAACCCGGCTAGGTTTTGGATTACCGTCACCGGGTGGGTGTTGAGATCTGCCCCCATGCCCGTGTCAAACCACGCAGCACAGCGATACACCAGGCGGCCATAGAGAACCCCAGCGCTGATCACGATCACGACTAGGATGCTGATTGAGACCACCGCAAGGCTGACCCGCCGATTTTTTGCGCGCGTGGTCTGAGGTGTGGTCTGGGATGCAGTCTTGGGCGTTGTCATCAGATCGCAACCCCGGTGACCATGCGGCTGAATTGTTCAAGCAGCCTGTCACTCACTGCGGGCGCCAAATCCGCGGGGATCACAAGCTGGATGCGTGCCACTTGCGTGCCATAGCTACCCATGGGCAGGACAGCTTCGAACACGCGCTGGCGGAATTGCAGGCGTTGGAAAACATATTCTTGCACCGCCTCGGGCTTGCTGGCCGCTACAGCCGCTTGGCCGGATACCAGGTTCAGGCTGCCCCGGGGCAAGGTGCGGCTTTTGTTCGATAGGAGTGACCAACCAAGCGCCGCGAAACAGCGATCGGCACTGTGCGACCCGGCCAGTTGCCGGTCATCATAGACCGCCACCAGTAAGACGATCTCGTGATCTGGGTTATCCATGCTCACATAACGCCGTTTGGACAGCGCTTGTGGGGTCAGAATATTAATCTCTTCCTGGGTGACCCGCATTTCTTCGCTGATCCAACCCTCAAAACTGATCGGTAAGGGCACATGGACATGGGCGGTCATGCCGGGTTTTGGTGGCGCGATCACCAGGATCGTGGCGATGAATACCGCAAAGGCGGTGGGCACACGGCTGGCCCTCCAAACGCCAAGGTTTCTCGCGTCTACTTGTTCTTTCTCGCGGCGTATTTCTGTTTGCAGGCCGCATGCGAAGGCGGTTATCCAAGGGGCGATTGATATGGGCAAGATCGTCTGCGTCCTCGATCCCGCAAAGGCCGCTGCGCGCGACCGCAAGATGATTGCGGACCGGGAAGCGGGCAAACCGTTCG
>JBCCBF010000029.1:0-15576 GCA_039814445.1 Pseudomonadota bacterium | reverse complement strand
TTTCCGGGTCATGATGACGGTGCAGGCTATCGATCATGGATGGGGTCACATCAAGACCCCGGGCTTCTAAAACCATGGGCACAATTGCCAGGCGGGCGGCGATATCATGGGCTGTGTCCATGCTGCTTTGCCAAAGGCCATCATGGGCGGGCAGGTCACCATAGGCGCAACCCAAGGCCTCAAGCCGTTGTCGCAAAAGCCGGTGATGGCGGGCCTCATCAGCCGCCACTAAAACCCAATCGTTAAAAAACGCCCGGGTGAGGGGGAGTGTATCGGCCGCCGCCCCGCGTTCTTGGCCCGGCACATCGCGCATGGGGGCAAAACGAGCGATCACATCCCAGGCCAGATCGATGGCATTCAGCTCAATATGCGCAAGAGCGTGGAGGAGTGCACTCCGCCCCGCAACACTGTTTGCTTTGCTTCGTTTGGGCATGGCCGATGGGGAGCGAAGCTCTGGCTTATCCAACCGGGCGGGGCGATCTGGGGGCGCTTGTTCACCAATCACTACCAACTGCCCATCACGCCAGGCCGTGGCCGCCATGGTGGTCAGGCGAATTTTCTCCACCGGATCCGCGGCGTTGAGCACAGCCAGCGCTGCCCCACACAGCGTATCAAACGGACGCATTGTCATTCCCCTATCCCCGTATCTGCTTTCGCGCTTGTTTCCAGGCTTGTTTCAGGGCCGTTCCCAGCGAACCAGCTGGCTGGATCCACCCCACCCCAGGCGATAAAGCCATCATTGAGAAACTTGCGATCAGCCTTTCCATAGGCGAAGTGGCCACCATCAAGGGCCGTGACGACGCCACCGGCGGCTTCTAGGATCGCTTGTCCGGCGGCGGTGTCCCATTCGCATGTGGGGCCAAAGCGCGGATAAATATCGGCCTTGCCCGCCGCCACTTCACAGAATTTAAGCGAACTGCTCCGTGCCTCACAGGTGGCCACATTTCGCCCTGCTAAAAAAGCATCAAGCGCGTCCTGATTACGGTGACTGCGGCTTGCTGTGACCCGTAAGGCATCCGTGGGCGTGGCCACGCGCATGGCTTGGTCACGGCCATCATCGCCACGAAATAGGGCGCTGTCCAAACCATAGCCCACATATTCCTCACCCAGCACTGGCGCCACAATGACCCCCAAGATCGGGCGGTAATCGACCATCAGGGCAATATTCACCGTGAATTCCCCGGACCCTTTGGTAAATCCTTTGGTGCCGTCCAGGGGATCCACCAACCAAAAATTGCCATGGGTCAGGGTGGGCAGCTTCCCTGCCTCAGCGGCTTCCTCAGCAATCACTGGGACATCAGGGGTCAGTTTTTGCAGCGCGGGCGTAATAAATGCCTCGGCCTCTCGGTCGGCGATGGTCACCGGGCTGCCATCGGTCTTCTCTAAAACGCCATCAAGCCCGTTTGGGTTGTAATAGCCCTCAATCAGGTTACCGGCTTCGCGCGCCAGATGGCGGATTGGCTCGATCAAATCGGATAGGCGTGCGGGATCAAATTCAGATGGGGCCATAGGGGTGGCTCAACGTGCAAGGGTATTCTAAAGCGGGGGACGTGGACGGTATTCTTGTCGGCGCTTTATCAGGGGAAGGCAACCGAAATCCGTAAGTTTTCCGCGGCCAGACGCTAAATGAGCCCGGCTCCAATGGTTTGCTTGCGGCTGAAACAAAACTTGCTATTGAGCTGATTTTGGCGCATAGATCGCATTAAGGGAAAAGTAAGAAAAGGCGCATGAAAACCGCCTGATTGCAGCCAAGCTGCCGGTGATGTTGATCACCAGGTTATGTAAAATGTCATCGCCAAGTGGGCGATACAGTGTTGGTACGGAAACGCCACATTCTCACGGGGCGCCCAGGGCGGTTCGGTGGATTTGTCTTGCTGCTTTCATCAGCGAAAGGCATTACCCGCATCAACAGCGTAAACAGGCAGCTGCCTTCATCAGGCCTATCAGCGCCCGCGCTTCCCGAAACATTTAGGACCAAGGGTTCTGACCATGATCTTTTTGAACGATAGCAATGTAACGAATCTCGACGATCGTCGCCGTCAAATCGCGGAACGCGATTTTAACAAAGCGGTGAATGAGGTGTTGAACCGCGATAACCTGACAGCCCAAGAGATGGTTGAGCTGTTTGATGACGATGGCTATTTGGGTACGGCCATGCGCGCGATGCTGAACAGCCCACGCCCCGTTGATGACGATATGGCGGCATAACAGCGAACATATAAAGCGCTGTTTACCAGACTAGTTTTATGCCAGGCCGGTTGTTTGCAACCGGCCTGTTTTTATGTCTGGATACAATTGTGCACACCGAAGATGCACATCTTGCTTGTTATTCACCGCTTCGTGATATGAGTTGGGTTCGCCGGATCCCCCAGCCATGTTAGCGCTGTGGGGTCTTATCACTACTGATTATTATGAGCGCCCCATCCATGTTTTCATTACCGCCGTTCCGCATTCGCATCACCGCAGAACACGCCCGGTCAGCTAGGCTTATACTCTCGCGGTCCATAGCGCTGCGGCCCGTATCCTTTTGTCAGGCACTCATGGTTATGGCCATGGTGGCGGTATTCGCATCATCCTATGCGCCCGGTGTGAAGGCCGATGATATCGATCCGAAAGATTGGGACGCTGTTCTTGATCAAGCTACGGAACAAGAGGTGTTCTGGCATGCCTGGGGCGGAGAAACCCGGATCAATGATTATATCGCCTGGGTCGGTGATCAGGTGCGAGAACGCTATGGGATCACCCTGCGCCATGTGAAATTATCCGATACGGCCGAGGCGGTGTCACGGGTTCTGGCTGAAAAACAAGCCGGGCGCGATGATCAGGGTGCGGTGGATTTGATCTGGATTAACGGTGAGAACTTCGCGGCCATGAAGCGCCAGGGTTTATTGTTTGGCCCATGGTCTGAAGACCTTCCCCATTATGCCCTGGTTGATACGGTGGGTAAGCCTACGACGACAGTCGATTTCACCGTGCCCGTGGATGGTTTGGAAGCTCCTTGGGGCATGGCGCAGATCGTTTTTTATTACGATACGGCCCGGGTGCCCGCGCCACCCACATCCATGATCGACTTGGCCGCTTGGGCGCGTGAGAATCCAGGGCGCTTAACCTATCCGCAACCACCAGATTTCCTGGGCTCCACTTTTTTGAAGCAAGTGCTGTATGAGGTAATCGATGATCCCCAGCGGTTGCAGCAACCCGTGAGTGCGGGTGAGTTTGCCACCTTGGCAAGTGGGCTTTGGGCGTATTTGGATGAGCTGCATCCGGTGTTGTGGCGCGACGGTAAAGTCTTTCCACAAAATGGCGCCGCCCAGCGTGTTTTGATGGCGGATAATGAGATTGATATCGCGGTGTCCTTCAGCCCATCAGAGGCCAGCACGGCGATCGCCGATTTTGAACTGCCTGACACGGTGCGCAGCTATGTTTTGGATGGCGGGACGATCGGCAATACTCATTTTGTCGCTATTCCGTATAACGCTTCCCATAAGGCAGGGGCGCTGGTCGTAGCTGATTTTTTGATGTCGCCCGAGGCCCAATTGCATAAGCAGAACCCAGAAATTTGGGGCGATGGTACTGTCTTGGATATGGATGCCCTGAGCGCCGAGGAACAGGCAGCGTTCGATGCCTTACCCCGGGGGGTGGCGACCCTATCGCCTGAGGCACTGGGCACACCGCTGTTAGAGCCGCATCCAAGCTGGATGGAATTGGCCGAGGATGAATGGGTCCGCCGCTATGGTACGGGGCAATAAGGGGCGTTGTGATGCGCCTTGATGGCCAGACACAGCATCAAGCACGGTGTTCAATACGGTGGTGTCCGGCACGGCATCCAACATGGTGCCTAACACGGTGATCCAAGCAACGCCCGGAAGCGCTTTGCGCCTTATCCCTGTCATCACCCTTGCCCTGATGCTTGGGCCGGTTTTTGCGGGGTTAGTGGGCACAATTTTGCCCGCCTTTGGCTATCTGCCCGCCTTGGGCGGTGGGCAATTTGGGTTGGCCATCTTCCAAGAGCTGCTAGCCGTGCCAGGGTTGGGTCGATCGGTGTGGCTTTCTTTGTTCACCGGTGTGACGGCCACCATCGTCTCGTTTTTGCTTGTCGTGCTGTTCTGTGCTGCTTGGTATGGGACGACCTGGTTCCGGTGGTTAGAGCGCCTATTATCGCCTTTGCTCTCGGCCCCTCATGTGGCGGTGGCCATTGGTTTTGCTTTTCTGATCGCGCCCAGCGGTTGGGTCATGCGGGTCTTCTCCCCTGGGTTGACCGGTTACACGCAGCCTCCTGACATCACCATCATCCATGACCCGTACGGTGTCAGTCTGATGTTGGGCCTAATCCTAAAGGAAGTACCGTTTTTGCTGTTGATGACGATCGCGGCTTTAGGCCAGGTCGATGCCAGGCGTACCCAGCGGGTCGCGCTTAGCCTTGGGTATGGCCGCATGATGGCCTGGCTTACCGGTGTTTTGCCCCAGATCTACCCGCAAATCCGGTTGCCTATTTTAGCGGTGCTGGCGTTTAGTTTATCCGTGGTTGATGTGGCCTTGGTTCTAGCGCCAACCACGCCACCACCTTTGGCGGTACAGCTGTTGCGATGGATGAATGATGCTGATCTATCACTGCGGTTTCTGGCGTCCGCCGGCGCGGTGCTGCAACTGGGCCTGGTGGTGCTCGCTATCCTGTTGTGGCTGGTTGGTGAACGGATTATCGCCGCGATCGCCACACTCATCGTCACCAGTGGTTGGCGGTTCCAGGGTGATGCCAGCGCCCGGGTCATGGTGTTGATCACCGTGGTGATCATGGTGTCAGCGGTGTTTCTCGGCGTGTTAGGGATGGCGATCTGGTCATTCGCGGGTTTCTGGCGGTTTCCCATGGCGCTACCCGATCAATTGGTGCTGCGCAATTGGATGCGTTTAGGCGCTGATCTTTGGTCGATTATCGGCCTGACGGCGCTGGTGGCATCGCTGGCCAGTGCGTTTGCTGTTGTGCTCTCTGTTCTGTGCCTAGAGAACGAAGCGCAACAGTTGTGGCGTCATCGGCGGGGTGGGCGGTTACCACAACCAAAGCCCTGGCGGCCACCCATCATGTGGTTGCTGTATCTGCCCTTGCTCGTACCCCAGGTGGCGTTCTTATTTGGGGTACAAGTCCTGTTGATCCTGTTGGCTTTGGATGGCCAGTTTATGAGCCTGGTATGGGCGCATTTGGTGTTTGTTTTGCCCTATGTGTTTCTATCATTGGGCGATGCTTATCGACGGTTTGATGACCGCTATATCCGCACCAGCCTCTGTTTAGGGCGTGGGCCAGTGATCACCTGGTTGGTGATTAAGCTGCCCATGCTGTTGCGTCCGATCTTGATTGCTATGGCGGTGGGGTTTGCCGTGAGCATTGGCCTGTTCTTACCCACGATCCTGATTGGTGGAGGCCGGTTTGATACCCTGACCACGGAGGCTGTCGCTTTGAGCGCGGGCGGGGATCGCCGACAGATCGGCGTGTTTACCCAATTACAATTGATCCTACCATTGCTGGCGTTTTCGGTTGCCATGGCCTTGCCGGCGCTGCTCTTCCGTCACCGGCGCGGGGTTCAGGTATGACCCAGGCCACAAGCCAGCCGGGCCTTGTCCTAGACGACGTGACTATCACGCTGCACAGCGCCCCGTTGCTCACCATCGAAAGGACCATACCGCCGGGGGACATTGTTACAGTGATGGGGCCTAGCGGGGTTGGGAAGTCAACCTTGCTCGACTATATCTGCGGTACTTTGGCACCGGTGTTTGACGCGCGTGGGACGGTATCGGTCGCGGGACGGCGCATTGATCACCTGCCACCCCAACAGCGTGACATTGGTATCCTGTTCCAGGATGATCTGCTGTTCCCCCATTTATCCGTGGGTGCCAATTTAGCCTTTGCCATTAAGCCGTCTATCAAGCCCAGGGCCAAACGCCGGGCGATGGTGGAAGAGGCGTTAGACGCCGCTGGTTTGGCGGGTTTTATGGATCGTGACCCGGCAACGTTATCGGGCGGTCAACGCGCCCGGGTATCGGTGATGCGTGTGCTGTTGTCGGACCCCAAAGCCCTGTTGCTTGATGAGCCTTTTTCCAAACTGGACGCGGCCCTGCGCCAACAATTTCGTGCGTTTGTTTTCGAGCTGACCAAAGCCCGTCACTTGCCTGTCTTGATGGTCACCCATGACGCCGATGATGCTGCCAGTGCGGGCGGGGCAGTTATTGAGTTGCAGCCATCATCAACGGGCGCGCAGCCTGGCTGATATCGCTCTTCTCATAGGGTTTGGTGATCACGGGGGCATCGGGAAAGTTGGCGAGCGTCTGATCATCAAGGGCGTAGCCCGTGGCCAAGATGTAGGGGATTGCCCGTTCATCCAAGGCTTGCGCCACCGCCGTGCTGTAAAGTCCGTTGAGGTTCACATCGAGCAAACAGAATGTGATCGCGTCATCCTGGGTGAGCGCGGTAAGCGCCGTCTCGCAATCATGGCAGACGAGCACCCGGTCTGCGCCCAGGCTGATCAAATAACGCTCTGCGCCCAGAGCCATTAACATGCTGTCTTCAACCAACAGCGCCGTGCCTGATAACACGGGTACCTGTGTTTTGGGATCGTCAGTGCCTGATGACCCGGTCACTGATTGTTCTGTCTTAGACCGCTCTATCCACGTATCCAGATGGGGCTGTGGTCCATGGAAGGCGGCCTGGACGTATTGGGCTGGAATAACAAAATCCACCCAAAAACCATCGGGCCTGTAACCGCTACTAACCCGGCCGTTCAATTCGTAGGGAATAGACCCCTTGATGATCGTTGTTCCAAAGCCTTCATGCTGGGTCGGCACAAGGGATGTGACGCCCTGTTCGCACCAGCTGATTTTCAGCTCAGTATCGCCGGATTGCCAACTCGACGTGATCTGTATGGTGCCGCCAGGGCCGCTCAAAGCCCCATATTTAGCGGCGTTGGTCATAAGCTCATGGAGCACTAAGGTGATGGTGCTGCACGCCTCGGGCATGATTAAGACATCCGCCCCAGCGGTGGTAATGCGCCCCCGTGACAACGGGCCCAATGCGGCGCTCTCCATGCCCAAGAGATCGTGGAATGGGGCGGGCTGCCAATCCTTTTTGGTCAATAGATCATGGGCACGGGCCATGGCTTTGACGCGGTCATTAACCACCTGGACAAACTCATTAACCGAGCGTGCTTGTGCGGCGCTTTGTTCAATCAAATGGCTGATGATTTGTAGTGAGTTGCGTGCGCGGTGGTTTAACTCAGCGATTAGTATTTCCTGATGACGGATCAGGCGCTGTTGCGGTGTTGTAGTTGCCGTTGCAGATGTAGCCATCACCAAATCATCACCATTTGTAATCCACGGTGGGGCAGAGACAGTTTTCGCTCACAATCCTGGACGGTGGTGGCTAATGTTTCGTTAATGGGGCCGCGGGGCTGCCCTCCTGATGGGATGAAGAACACGATGATTGTCTATGACAACCGACCATGATGTGCGCGAAAGCGCGGGCGCTTTTATCCAGGCTTTGGCCGCCACTCTTGATGACCTGGCGGAATCGGATACCCAGCTGGGTTCTATGGCTGTGCGCATGGCCCAGTTGGATCTGAGCGCCGCAATCCGTGGTCCATTTGATAAAACAGACCATGATGGCTTGCGGCATCTGGAGCGGCTTACCCAATCCATGAACCAGGCGGGTTACCATGCCCAAACCGGACTGGGTGATGCGATCAACGCGGCCATTCAGCATTTGGACTGGAGCCCAGTTTATGGCGGTGCTGATACCGATCATGCCCTTGCCAATGGCTTATTCACCGCCCAGGCGGCGGGCAATTACGGTGGCTTTTACAGCGACGGTATCTCGGTTGGGTTATTCCTGCTGGCCCCGCATCTTCATTACCCGTTTCACACCCACGAGGCAGCGGAGGTGTACTACTGCCTAGCAGGGCAGGTTGAGGTGCAACAAGGGGTGAGGGGACAGGCCCGCTTGCTTGAACCCGGTGATCATTCATTCACGCCACCCAATCGCCTTCATGCCCTAACCACGGGTGATGAACCTGCTTTGCTGGCTTATAGCTGGCACGGGGATTTACACTGTGAGACCTGGTGGTGGGCGGTGCAGCCTGATGGCTCATATCGGCGAACGGCCTGGCGTCGTGACCCAGGCCAATCCTGGCGCCCCCATCAAAGCGAAGTGGTAAGCGAGCAAGCTTTTGCCCAAGCTCACGGCACTATAGACCCACGGCTCTTGGATAGTGATTTGCCGGTCATCCCTGGGTAATCCCCTAGAACATGCTGAAAAATGCCTTAGGTGAAGAATTCATGGTTTACCGGTCATTGATGACTGATTAAATGGGCGAAAACACAATACGGTATGATGTCATATCAAAAGGCAGGGAGGCGTAGCCATGGCCACAGCTGAGAAAGGTGGTTCTGCATTACCAAATGCCACCGGTGATGCCGCCATGCTGAAAGACTTGGTAACCAGCGCGTCGTTTGAAGCGACGCCGAGCCAAATAGCGAAGAATGATGACCTTGGTGATTTACTGCCCGCTGGTACCTCGGTTTACATTCCCTACCTTCCCGGATCAGACCTGTCCGACACCATTGGGGCGGCCCCGCGGCTGATAAGCCAGGGGCTAAAACCGGTGCCACATATTCCCGCCCGGACGCTCCAATCGGTGGCTGAGTTGGATACAGCACTTGGCCAATTGGCGGATCACGGTGTTGATACTGTCTTGCTTATCGCTGGTGATACCACACCGCCGGCCGGGCCGTTTCCCAGCACGCTTGAGATACTCGAGACCGGCTTGCTTGAGCGCCATGGCATCACGAAAATTGCCGTGGCTGGTCACCCGGAGGGTCACCCCAATGCTGATCGTGATGAGCTTGATCGAGCCATGCGCGCAAAAAGTGATTACGCCCAGAAAACCGGGGCTGAGATGTGGGTGGTAACCCAGTTCATTTTCGATACAGAAGCGCTGATCGCCTGGGATGACTATTTGTGTGACCAAGGCTTTACGTTGCCTGTGCATGTGGGCCTGCCTGGACCGGCGAAACTGCGCACCTTGCTGAATTATGCGATGCAGTGCGGGGTGTCGGCCTCAGCCCGCATGTTGGCAAAACGACCCAGCTCCATGCGGCTATTGGGGCGTTGGGCGCCTGATGACATGGTCCATAGCTTGGCGACACGCAAAGCAGAGCGGGGCGGTGACACCTTATTGCAAGGGCTGCATATCTATCCGTTTGGCGGCCTGACCCATGCGGCCAATTGGCTCCACAAACTCGATACCTAACCATAGGGCTGGAAACAGAAAACTAAGAATAACCCAGCCTTGGCCAAAGCGTGCCACACACCAAGAGAACAAGATCAAAAAGACACCAAGGGAGGTGCCTCCATGTTTCAATTAACCCGGTCCCCGCGGTTGCGCACCACACCGTTTTCCGAAGGTGTCGAAGCGGCAGGGGTGAAGGCTTACACCGTTTATAACCATATGCTCCTGCCCACGGTTTTTCGATCGATGGAGGAGGATTACCACCACCTGAAATCCGCTGTGCAAGTGTGGGACGTGTCAGTTCAGCGTCAAGTGGAACTGCGAGGGCCGGATGCGAGCCGTTTGGTTCAGATGCTGACCCCCCGCGATTTGACCAAGATGAACCCTGGTCAATGCTATTACGTCCCCATGGTGGATGAAACGGGTGGGATGCTGAATGATCCCGTGGCGGTGAAGCTGGCTGAAGACCGCTGGTGGATATCCTTGGCCGATAGTGACCTGCTCTATTGGATTAAAGGCAATGCGTATGGTTATCGCCTCGATGTGTTGATTGAGGAACCCGATGTCTCACCCCTCGCTGTGCAAGGCCCGAAATCAGATGATCTGATGGCGGCTGTCTTTGGGGCATCAATCCGTGATGTGCGCTTCTTCCGATTTGGTGTGTTTGAGTTTGCCAACCGACCCATCGTGATCGCTCGCTCGGGTTTTTCCAAACAGGGTGGCTTTGAGCTGTACTGGGAGGGGGCTGAGGATGGCATGGCCTTATGGCACGCCTTGTTTGAAGCTGGGCAGTCCATGGATGTCAGGGCTGGGTGCCCCAATGGTATCGAGCGGGTTGAAGGCGGCCTGCTATCCTATGGCAATGATATGACCAGCCGTAACACGCCCCATGAATGCGGACTGGGCAAGTTCTGCAATACCAAGGCGGCGATTGGTTGCATTGGGCGTGATGCTTTGCTGCGCGTGGCAAAAGAAGGGCCGATACAGCAAATCCGACCGCTTGAGATCGCCGGTGATGCGGTTCCAGCCCTGCAAGATTACTGGCCAATTTTGGCCGGTGATAAACGGGTGGGACGGGTCAGCTCGGCCGCGTGGTCACCGGATTTCAAAACCAATGTGGCCCTAGGCATGGTGCGGATGACCCATTGGGACCCCGGCACTGAACTGACCGTTAAGACCCCAGCGGGTTTGCGATCCGCCGTCATTAAGGATGGTTATTGGGCGTAAACTAGAGTGTAAAACCCCTGATCAATTAAAGCGAGTGAGTGAGCGTGATCTAGCGGCCAAAATTGGCATGGTTATGGGTAAGCTTTGAGCCAGTAGCCTGACGCTGCTTTATCTCGATCAGCCAGATTAAATGTATCTGCTTACACGTTACCTATGCCTGCTGAAACCAGGCTGGATACATTTCGCGCCCTTGCTAGGTTACATTCAAGCTGACAACTGACGAAAAATGGTGGGCGCGACTGGGATTGAACCAGTGACCCCTGCCGTGTGAAGGCAGTGCTCTCCCGCTGAGCTACGCGCCCGTTATCTTCATTGAGATAGAAACGCTGAGTTAGGCGGTTTGGGCAAAGCTGTCAACTCCTCGTGCGATCAACCGGCAAATCTCTCGGAACGTTCTATCGGCTCACTTGTTGCTCATGCAGTCATCTAGTTATGAGGAATATTATGAGTAACGAGCAAAAGCTTTGGGATCTGGTCGAGAAAAACAACATCTGCATGATGGTGACCAAAGAGCCATCTGGCGCCATGCGTGGCCGACCCATGCATGCCATTATTGAGCGTGATGCGCGTGAGATCTGGTTTTTCACCCGCCTTGATCAGGACAAGAAATCAGAAGTGGCTGATGGCGATGTGTGCTTGAGCTTTAGTGACCCTGATTCATCCGATTATGTGTCAATCAGTGGCCGCGCCACGGTGACCCAAGATCGTGACCGCGTCGAGGAATATTGGTCGCGTTTCGTAGATGCTTGGTTCCCCGAGGGTAAAGACAGCGATGTGGTGGGATTAATCCGCGTGGCGGTCGATAAGGGCGAATACTGGGATGGTGAATCCAGCTCGATCATTTCGGTGGTGAAGATGCTACTGGCGTCTGAGCAAGTTGAAATGCCGGATATGGGTGAGAATGAAAAAGTGGCGATCACTCGTCATTGATCATTAAATATCGTTATTCGTTGCGTTAAATAATGACCCAGTCAGCTTTGGCTATGCTGGGTATTGATAAGACCGTAAGCCCGCTGATGCTGCCCATCAGCGGGTTTGCTTTTTTGTCATAGAGGACTGAATGTAACCACCTGCAATAGTTTTTGATTTCCGCCGATTATGCCCCCATGGCAGGTAACAAGTCGTCCCCTAATGGCGTTCATAGCGCGCTCGATGATCCGCGGTTCGCCAGAACTGATTTTGTGTTTTTATGACTGACCTTCACGTCATCATCCTTGCCGCCGGGCAGGGCAGCCGCATGCGTTCAACCTTGCCCAAGGTTTTGCATCCCGTGGCCCATGAGGCTCTGTTAAGCCATGTATTGCGCACAGCAAAAGCAGCCGGTGCCGCATCAATCACTGGGGTTGTCAGCCCGCATATGCCCGAGGTGGCGGCCTGTTTTGACGGGCACAATCTAGCCGTACAGGACCAGCCTCAAGGCACGGGCGATGCGGTCAAGGCAGCCTTGGCCATCATGCCAGCGGATCAGTTAGGGATTGCCGTGGTGTTATATGCGGATACACCGCTTGTCCAGGTCGCCACAATTCAGGCCCTGATACAACCCATCCTTGAGGATCAAGCGGCCACCACTGTGTTTGGGATGCGGCTTACGGACCCGGCGGCCTATGGGCGTTTGGTGACCGATGAGGCTGATGGCAGTTTGATACGGATTGTGGAAGCCCGCGAGGCCGATGAGGCAACCCTCGCCATTGATCTTTGTAATGGCGGTTATATGGCGTTTGATCTGGGTCGATGCCGCGGTTTAGTGGACCGGATTGATAACAACAATAACAAGGGTGAGTACTACCTTACTGATTTGCCCGAGCTGGCGCGCGAGGTTGGTCATAAATCCCTGGTGGTTGAAACCGACCCGGAGGACGCGATTGGGGTCAATGATCGTGCCGATTTGGCCGTGGTGGAAGCCATTATGCAGCGCCGGTTGCGATCCCGGCACCTGGCGGCCGGTGTGACGCTGACGGCGCCAGAAACTGTTTTCTTTGCGGCCGATACTGAGCTTGCCGCCGACACCGTGGTTGAGCCCCATGTGGTGTTTGGCCCAGGCGTGCGGGTTACCGGTGCTGCCACCATCCGCGCTTTTTCCCATCTGGAGCAGGCTGAAATCGGTGACGGGGCGGTTATTGGTCCCTATGCCCGTATCCGACCGGGCAGCCAGATTGGCCCCAAAGCCCGCGTGGGTAATTTCGTCGAGACAAAAAATGTGGTCATGGGTGAGGGGGCCAAGGCCAATCACCTGAGCTATCTAGGCGATGCCACGGTCGGCGCGGGTGCGAATGTGGGGGCCGGGACGATCACCTGCAATTATGACGGTTATGTCAAATCCCGGACAAACATTGGCGACAATGCCTTTATAGGATCGAACACAGCCCTGGTCGCACCGGTCACGGTGGGCAAGGGTGCGATGGTGGGGGCGGGTAGTGTCATCACGGCTGAGGTTGATGCTGATGCCCTGGCCATTGCCCGCGGTCAACAAGTGAACAAAGCGGGCCGCGCTGCGGCGTTCCGCGCGCGCCAAGACGCGAAGAGAGAAGGGTTAACTGATGATTAGTATTTCTGATGACGCTGGCAGAAAGCATTTCTAATGGAGTTGGCATTCGCTTTTAACCTGGGTGAGCAACACATAGACATCACCTATGGCGATCAATTGGCCGGCACCATTTCGGCGCAAAATGGCCAGCCACAATTTCGGGTTAATCCTGAGCGGTCCCCCGAAGAACAACGTGTAATTATGCAGAAACTTGGTGAAGCGAGCCAAGCCATGCCGGACACACTCAACGCGCTAGTGATTGAGTTTGGCGCTAAGAGGCATGCGGATAATTTTGCCCATGCGATTGCCCAAATCCAACCAGATAGGCGTCGTCAGATTCACTTGGGTAGCGGAAATGATGTGCGTGATGGCTGGTTGAATGTCGATTTTCAACCATGGCTGGCTGAGACCTATCATCCCGATCGTAATCTGTTAATCGCGGATCTGAGGCGTGGTTTAAAATTGCCCCCGAACAGTGCTGAGGTCGTTTATTCCTCGCACTTCTTCGAACATCTTTCCTTTGCGGAAGCACAGATTATGGTCACTGATTGCTGTCAGTTCTTAAAGCCGGGCGGTCGCTTCCGTGCCATGTTGCCAAATTTCAGCGAGCTATTTGACGCCACAACCAACAACAAGACAGAGACACTTAAAGAAGTGATCGATACCGGCTTTCTGGACTTCTTGCCTGCGCAGCATCGGGTGATGGGAAACTGGATGTCTCGCGGTATTTTTGAGTTTGGACAACATAAGCACATTTGGGATACCGAGAACTTGCCACTACTGCTTCGTGATAGCGGCTTTACAGATATTATGGTGAGCGAGTTTGATCCTGACATTGATAATTCGCGGCCGATTAGAGTGCGTTGGTCATTCTTTATTGATGCCATCAAGGCCTGATGGCGCAGTTGATACATTAACCATGGTTCACCTTTGTGGGGACTTTGGGGATGAACTGAAAAATCATGAGAAAGGATTAAGCCCATGTGTGGGATTATCGGTGTAATCGGCGAGCCCGATGCCAGTGAGGCCCTGGTCGATGGCCTGCAACGGCTGGAATATCGCGGCTATGATAGTGCCGGTGTGGCGACCCTGGCCAATGGCCACATCCAGCGCTGCCGGGCCGAAGGTAAAATCCGCAATTTGGTTAAGAAATTAGCGGCTGAGCCGGTGACTGGTACCGTTGGCATTGGCCATACCCGCTGGGCCACCCATGGCGCACCAACCGAGAATAACGCCCACCCTCACGCGACCGATAAGGTAGCGATTGTCCATAACGGGATCATCGATAACTACCTGGAGCTTAAAGCCGAGCTGGAATCCAAGCAGTATCGGTTCGAAAGCGAGACTGACACCGAGATAGTGGTCCATTTGGTCACCGATTATCTGATGCAAGGCATGACCCCGGTGGAGGCGGCCCAAGCCAGCTTTAAACGGCTGCAAGGCGCGTATGCGATCCTGATGATCTTTGCCGGTGAGCACGATCTGATGATTGGGGTACGCCAAGGTACGCCGATGACCATCGGTTATGGTGAGGGTGAGAATGCCGGGCGCATGTATATGGCGTCCGATGCCATCGCCTTGGCCGCTTACACCAACCGGGTTTGTTATCTGGAGGATGGTGATTGGGCGATTATCCGCCAGGATGGGGCCGAGATTTTCACCATGGATGGCGCACCGGTGGAACGGACGGTTCGGAAATCCACCGTCACCTCAGCCCAGACCAGTAAGGCTGGGTATCGTCACTTTATGCTCAAAGAAATCCATGAGCAGCCCGAGGTCATCGGCAACACGCTCCACGCCCATCTACACCCGGCCACCGGCCAAGCGGTGTTCAAGGATTTCGATTTTGATTTTGCCAGCCTAAAACGCCTGCATATCACCGCTTGCGGTACCGCGTTTTTCGCGGGCTTAGTCGCGCGCTATTGGTTTGAGGAATTGGCTGGTTTGCCGACCGAGGTGGATATTGCCTCGGAATATTCCCATCGCAGCCTACCGCCCAGCGATGATGCGGCGACCTTGGTGATATCTCAATCAGGGGAGACTTTTGATACGCTGGAAGCGTTGCGCTTTGCCAAAAGCCAAGGCCAGAAAACCCTGGCCGTACTCAATGTTCAAGACAGCACGATTTTCCGTGAGGCGGATCACAGCGTCTTTACCTTGGCGGGGCCAGAACAAAGCGTCGCGTCGTCCAAGGCCTTTACCACCCAGCTGGCCACCCTCGCATGCCTCGCCATGGTCGCCGCCCGTGCCCGGGGCAAGTTAACCGAAGAGCGTGAGCGTGAGATCGCTGCCGCCTTGCGCGAAGTACCCAGCCGGATGGCTGAGATCTTACGTCTGGATGACCAAATCAAAGAGGTCGCCAAGGATATCCAGCACGCCACCAGTGTGTTGTATCTGGGCCGTGGTCGTTCTTACCCGATCGCTACCGAAGGCGCGCTGAAGCTGAAAGAGGTGTCCTATATCCATGCCGAGGGTTACGCGGCGGGTGAGATGAAACACGGACCGATTGCGTTGATCGATGAGACCTTGCCGGTGGTGGCCATCGCGCCCACCGAT
>JBCCBF010000321.1:0-3283 GCA_039814445.1 Pseudomonadota bacterium | reverse complement strand
CTGAGGGGATGGGCTCTGCATCGTAGACGTTTGGGGCGGCCTGTACCATGTTCGGATTTCCTGAAATTGGTTTTTTGATTTTCGGGTGTGCAGCCCTTGATCATCCCGGGCACGGATACTGAAATTATCCGACAAGCGCCGCCTGTTTTACAGATGCCAGAGCGTTTAGACCCACCCAATATCATCACCGAACCACCCGCCCCCCTAATGCGGGCGGATGCCGAGAACGGCCCCTTCCGCGCGGGTATGCGCACGGGCTTTCATAACAATCAGCTGCTCACAGAGCCCATGGCCGAGGCCATGAACATCGCTTTTGAGCGTTTCCAACACCATGGCTTTAACGAACAGGCATCCTTGACCTTTGTGATGCAGGGTATCAACGAAAGCCTTGCTGGTACGGCCCTGGTGGAACGGGGTGGCGGTGATGGTGTAGGCTATTTCCAATTCTCCCACTGGGATGGCCAAGGGGTCGGGGCTGAAATTGCTGCCTTGACTAAACCGGGTGACACACGCCCATGGCAACCCGCTGATTTTAATGGGGAAGATGGTGATCGGGCGACCGCTATCCGCAACGCGGTGGACGCCACCGTGCAATTACTGGCCGAGGATCCCGATTATGCGGGGTTAAATACCCTGGCCCGTGATCCTGATACCAGCCAAGAGGATTTGGCCCGCGCGACCACACGCGATTTCATGCGCCCTGCTGGCACCACCAACGCACGGATAACGGCGCTGGCCCAGACCCTATCCCGCAATGAGGTGGCAATCCGCGGCAACATCGATGCCTTTAACCCACTCAGCCGCGCGGCTGAGCTTGCCGATGAGCCTTTTGCGTTAAACCCCGGCCGCCATCCGTAGGGCGATGTTCGGCCAGCGGCCATTCGCGGCCAGCCGATCACCACTGATAATAGACCTGAGAGTTATCAGGCCACTTCTTCCAGCTCATCGATCATACCGGCGATGATATCAAGCCCGCGGGTCCAGAAGGCGGGGTCGCTCGCGTCCAAACCAAACGGCGCCAACAGTTCCTTGTGGCGCTTGGTACCACCAGCTGCCAACATGTCCATATAGCGTGATGCAAAGCCGTCATCGGCGTCTTGGTACACGGCATAGAGCGCGTTGACCAAACAATCACCAAAGGCATAGGCGTAAACATAGAAGGGCGAGTGAATGAAATGCGGGATATACGCCCAGAAATGCTTATATTCATCCTCATAATGCAAGGCCGGCCCGAGGCTTTCGCTTTGCACGCCCATCCAGATCTCACCCAATTCATCCGCGGTTAATTCCTGCTGGCGACGGGCTTCATGAACACGCTTTTCAAAATTGAAAAAGGCGATCTGTCGGACCACAGTGTTGAGCATATCCTCCACCTTGCCAGCCAGCAGTATACGCCGGGCTTTGGCGTCGGTTTCCCCATCCAACAATGAACGGAAGGTAAGCATCTCACCGAACACGCTTGCCGTCTCCGCCAAGGTCAGCGGGGTGGAGGATTGCAAATGCCCTTGCCCGCCTGCCAAGACCTGATGCACCCCATGGCCCAGCTCGTGGGCTAGGGTCATCACATCACGGACTTTGCCATGATAGTTGAGCAATAGATACGGATGCGCGCTGGGTACCGTTGGGTGGGCGAACGCACCGGGGGATTTGCCCGGCCGCGGGGGCACGTCAATCCAATCATTATCAAAGAATTTACGCCCCACATCAGCCAAGTCGCTGGAGAAATCGCCATAGGCACCGAGGACGATATCCTTAGCCTCGGCCCATTCGATTTTGCGGTCGATATCCTCAGGCAGTGGCGCGTTGCGATCCCAGTAATTGAGCTTATCACCGCCCAGCCATTTGGCCTTCAACGCATAATAGCGGTGGGAGAGCCGCGGGTATGAGGCCGTAACCGCGTCATTCAGCGCGTCCACGACTTCATCCTCCACATAATTGCCCCGGTTGCGCGCCGATACTGGGGTCGGGTAATGCCGCCAGGTGTCATCGATCTGCTTGTCTTTCGCCAAGACATTGGTGATCAAGGTGAAGGTCTTGATATGCTCACCAAACACTTGGCCCACGGATTTTGCCGCATCTTTACGTTTTGCGCCGTCAGCGTCGCTCATCAAATTGAGAATTTCGCTGGAGGTCAGTTCTTGATCCCGGAACGGAAACCGCAAGCCTGCCACAGTTTCATCAAACAGGCGGTTCCAGGCTGAACGCCCCACCACATGACGTTCATGGAGCATGCGCTCAAGCTCATCATCCAGCTGGTGGGGACGAAACACCCGCACATCACGCAGCCAGCTGACATAAGCCTGCAACTTGGCGTCCTGGAGCTTGGCCTCCATGGCAGTATCACTGAGTTTATTGATCTCTAAGCTAAAGAATAACAGCGGCGTTGAGATCTGTGTGACCCGGTCCTGCATGGAGGAAAAGAACCGACCAATCTCCGGGTCTGTCATATCGCCAGCATAAGTCAGATGGGCAAAGCTCATGATCCGTGAGAGTACCTCATCGATACGCTCATATTCCGCGATGGCGGTGGCCATCTCCGCACCGCTGAGGCGCTCCAGCTTGCCCTTATAGCGTTCGTGAAACGCTTTGGCCGCCTCATCCATGGCGTCCAGGTCTTTCTGCAATTCCGGGCCATCGGATGAGGGGTATAAATCGCTGAGATCCCAAACCGGCAAATCACTGTCCGTGGCGCCGCTAGCCACCGCCCCATCGGGAGCGGTTACTGGAGTGGTCACGGGTGACGTTGCAAGGGCGAATGAGCGCAGAAAAGTCATGGATGGGTGGCTCCAAAGGCAAAGATACAGGCGTGACGACCGCGACTGGTCGTGCGTTATGTCGTCATTGACATAGTATCATCTACCAGGTGACGCCAGGGGCATGATCACCGCAGCCGTGGGAAAACCACTTAATTAGCCACCAGGTCAAATTGCTGGCGCAGTGCTTTTAATTGATAAGCCGTGGGCTGACCCACCCCATGGAACAAAATCTCGCCCCATTGCCCAGGCTCAAAACCATCACGATCCATCGCCGCCAGGCAGCCCTCCAGCCGGTCTATCGCCACGGATAGCAGGCTGTAAACTTCCCGGTCGCTGGCGTCATGGCCGAACAGCAAAAACACCGTACGATCATCCCGGGCCAGAATTTTTTGACGTGTGGTTAGGCGCATGACACGAGCCCCCTATCCAAGTTTTCGGCCTGGGGCCATGGGCTTTGATTGGGCCAACCCTGGGGAAACCTCCGTGGAAGACCCAGAGGAAGTCATCTGGGAAGATTCCGTGGCATG